>NZ_JBSHKH010000046.1:0-57172 GCF_053643595.1 Streptomyces sp. NPDC055506
GCCAGTGGTCCTCGGGGGTCGCCGGGTCGTTCGGGTGGCCGTAGAAGCCGTTGGTGCTCGCGAGGGTGGAACTGGTCTGGCCGGGCAGGGCGCCGCCCTCGGCCTGCCAGAGGTTGGATTCCTGGGCCAGCACACCGAGCAGGACCTGGGCGGGTATGCGTCCGCCCGAGGTGCCGGTGAGTCCGGGCAGCGGGAACATGCCCTGCGGGTTCACCGTGCCGAGTCCGTCGGCCGTACGCCAGCCGCCCTGGCGGACCCAGGAGCTGGTCAGGTCGCCGCGCACGGCCATGTCGACGGCCCACTCGACCTGGTTGGGCGTCGGCTGGTAGGCCTGCTGCGCCGGGTCGTTGCGGGGCTGGGAGCAGGTCCGGTCGGTGTCGACGGTGGAGTCGGGGTCGCCCGCTGCCGCGGTGGTGACCGTCGCCGCGGACATCGCCGCCGACGACAGCGTCGCCGGTGCCGCGGTGCCGGGCTTGGGCCCGGTCATGGCGGTGGGCCTGGCCGCTGTCGTGGTGTGGGGCTCGGCCGCGGTGCTGGTGTGGGCGGCCGTGAGGGCGGGTGAGGCCTTTCTGCCCGCGGTCTTGGGGGTGACGGGGGCCGCTGCGACGGTGAACGCGACCTTCTTTCCGGTCGCGGGCACCTCCGTCTTGATCCGCAGCGGTGCGGGCGTGTTCCAGGCGGTGGCCGCCAGCGGGTTGCTGACGTGGCTGCGCAGGCTCGCGGACACCGCCTGGTCCACGGCGAGCGAGCCGGTGGAGGACACCGTGGCGTGTGCGGCCGCCTTCAGCCGGCGCACGGTGGAGGGCAGCCGCGCGGTGGTGGGCTTGCCGGTGAGGAAGACCCGCCCGGACGTTCCGGCCGCGAGGCCCAGCGAGCCCGTGGCGCCTTCGGCGATGGTGGAGGTCGTGGCGCCGGCGCTGCGGCGGGCGCGGGCCTTGCCGCCCGCGCCGTCCAGGAAGTCGACGCCGCCACCGCTGTCGGCGCGCAGCTCGAAGGCGGGTCCGGAGGTGGTGGCGAGCTGGGTGGCGTGGTTCTTCCGGTCGAAGCGGATCAGCCGTCCCGCCGCCGCGCCGACGATGGTGGTGCCGGTGGGGACGGCCGAGGTGACGCGGACCTTCGCGGTCTGCCGGTGGGTGACGGCGCCGGTGACGGTGTCCACCGTGAGCAGCCGGGTCTGGTCCGTGCGGTCGTCACCGACCTGGGTGAGCACGGCGGTCTCCCCCGTGCCGCAGCCCGGGTCGAAGTACGCCAGGGTCACCGTGTCGGCGAGCTTGGTGACCTTGCCGCTGGTCAGATCGACGACGGCCGCGAAGCCGCCCCGCTCCATCAGGTCCGGCCGGTTGGTGAAGTCCCTGGGTCCGTAGACCACGACCGCGCGTTTCCCGGAGCCGGTCACACAGGCGTTGCCGATCCACAGGTCGGTGCCGAAACCGGGTTCCGAGAGGGTGGCGACCGTGCGCCACTGGTAGGCGTCACGGCTCCTGGCGGTGAGCACATGCAGACCGGACCCGTCACCGGCCACGGTCACGGCGGTGTCCGTCGAGGTCTTCCAGGTCTTCGGCAGGACGGTGCCCGGGGAGAGCACCTTGGAGGACTGGTCCTGCCGCGGCGGCTTGGGATCGTTGTCCGCCGCACCCGGGGCCGCGGAGGCCGTCGCCTTTGACGAGGCGGGGGGCGCGGCCCAGGCCGGCCCGGTCTGCGTCAGGCCGGCGACCGCCAGTGCGGCGGCCAGCAGGGCGAAGGGGGTGCGGGGTCTGTGTCTCAGCCTCAAGGCTTCTCCAAGGTCCGGACGAACAGGGGGTCTTGACGGCGTGGTCTGCCGCGGGGCGGAGGCGGGTCGAGGGCCGGGCGGCTCAGCGGCGCAGTGCCACCAGGGGCTCGGTCCGGGCGGCCCGCAGGGCGGGGTACAGCCCCGCGAGCAGTCCGGTGACGGTGCCGACGAGCGGGGCCGGCAGGACGGCCGCGGGCTGGAGTACGGCCGTCCAGTCGCGGACCAGGGCGGTGCCCAGCACCGTGCCGACGCCCATTGAGGTGCCGATCAGGCCGCCGAGCGTGCCCAGGGTCATGGACTCGGTCAGGAACTGGGCGGTGATGTGGCGTGGCCGTGCGCCCAGGGCGCGCCGCAGCCCGATCTCGGCCCTGCGCTCCAGGACCGCGACCAGCGTGGTGTTGGCGATGCCGAACGCCCCGACGACCAGACAGATCACGGCCAGCACCAGGAACAGCCCGGACAGGTCGGTGTCGACCTGGTCCCGCAGGCCGTGCGGGTCGGGCGGCGGGGTCGCCCTGAGCAGGTCCGGCCGGTCCGGCCGCAGCGCCAGGGGTGCCTGCCGCGCGACCAGTTGTGCCGCTCCGGGGCGGGTCCGGATCAGCGCCTGGGCCGGGGAGTCCGTGGGCGCGCCGTACTCCCGCAGCGCGGTGGTCGTGGGGATGACGATGCCCAGCAGGGTCTGCGGCAGCCGTTCGGTGTCGGCGACGATGCCCACCACGCTGTACGAGGTGCCGTCGACGAAGACGGCGGGTTCGCCGTCGAGCCGGCTGATGCCCAGCAGCCGGGCCGCCGAGAGCCCCAGCAGGCACACCCGCTCGCCCCGGGCCTGGTGGAAGGCGCCGTAGAGGGTGCCGGTGGAGAGGGTGGGCCGCATGGCGCGCAGGGCGCCGGGGGACGCCGCGTACACACCGATGCCGGAGCCCTGGGTGCCGGCACCGGCGGCCGTGACGTCCGGCCGCGGCGAGATGAGCCGGTCGCGCACGGGCACGGTCCACCACAGCCCTCCGGACACCACGCCGTTCAGACGCTTCAGACGGGCGTCGGTGTCGGCCGGGAAACTGGTGGCCCGGGTGGTGCCGGGGGCCGCGTCCGCCACGGTGACGGTGGTCTCCTCCAGCAGGCTGAAGGACTTGGTGATCTGCCCGGTCGCCGTGGAGGTCAGGCCCAGCACCGCGACGAAGGCCCAGACGCCGAGGACGGTGCCCAGCATGGTCAGGGTCGACCGGCCCGGGCGCTGGACCAGGCCGGTGAGGGCCTCGGAGAGCAGGTCGCGCGCGTGCAGCCGGGTCGGGGCGGCGGCGACGGGGCGGCCGGTACGGGGCCTGGCCCGGCCGGGCCGGAGGGCCCTCATGAGGCACTGGCCTTCCCGGCCGTCGGGAGGCCGGCCCCGGCGTGCTCGTGGTGCTCGTCGCGTGCCAGGAGCCGGCCGTCGAGGATAGTGACGCGGCGGTGGGCGCGAGCGGCCACCGCCGGGTCGTGGGTGATGACGACGACGGTGACACCCGCCGTGTTGAGGCGCCCGAGCAGATCCATGACGGTGGCGGCCGTGGCGGAGTCGAGGTTGCCGGTGGGTTCGTCGCACAGCAGCAGGTCCGGCTCGTTGACCAGGGCGCGGGCGATGGCCACCCGCTGTCTCTCGCCGCCGGAGAGGGTGGTGGGCAGGGCGTGCAGACGGTGGCCGAGCCCCACCCGCTCCAGCGCGTCGGTGGCGGCACGGTCCCGGTCGGCGGCGCGGCCGGTGACGTAGAGCCGGGCCAGCGCCACGTTCTCCAGTGCCGTGCGGTACGGCAGCAGGTGGAACTCCTGGAAGACGAAGCCGATCCGGCGCCCGCGCAGCGCCGTCCGCTCCCGCTCGGGCAGCTGCGCCACGTCCACCCCGGCCAGGGTGAAGGTGCCCGCCGTGGGCCGGTCCAGCAGCCCGAGCAGATTCAGCAGCGTGGACTTCCCGGAGCCGGATGGCCCGACCACCGTCAGGTAGTCGCCGGCCCGCACGGTCAGGTCGGCCGCGCGCAGGGCGTGCACGGGTGGGGCCCCCGGGTACGTCTTCGAGCAGCCCGCCAGGCGCAGGACCACGGGCGGTTCGGCGGAGGCGGCCCGGTCCGTGGGTGCCGTCGTCATGTCCCGACCACGACCCGTGCGCCCGGTTCCAGGCCGGCGCCGACCGGCGTGATCTGCACCAGGCCGTCCGCGGACACCCCTGTCGTCACCCGCACGGTCCGCCGGCCGCCGGCGGCCGTGACCACCGTGACCGCCGTGTGGGTGTCCGCTCCGGCGGTGATCGCGGCCTCCGGGACCGCGAGGACCGCCTTCGCGGTCGCCGCGGCGGTCACGGTGATCCGTACGTCCTGGCCGGCGAAGGCCGCGCTCCACGTCTTGGCGGGCTTCACGGCCAGCGGCCGGTAGGCGCCGCCGCCCGCCGCGGCGCCGCCGGGGTCCTGCGTCCCGCCGGAGGCGTCCTTGCCGTCGCCGGGGGTGACGAGGGCGCCGACCGACTCGACGGTGCCCCGCGCCTGGGCGCCGGTGGCCTCGGAGAGCACGGACACCTTCATGCCGGGGGTGACGAGGCCGGACTGGGCCGGGTCCAGCTGCCCGGTGAGGGTCAGGCCGCCGCGCGCCAGGGTGAGGACCGGGCCCTTGACCGGATCGCCGACCCGGACCGGGACGGACACCACCCGGGCGGGCAGTGACGGCACGAAGAGCACCTCCGACGCCGGCACCATGGCGTGCTCGACGGGCTCGGCACTCTCCCGGGGTGTCGCCGCGCCGGCGCCGGCCGGTGCGGGCGACGCACCGGAGTCGCTCTCGTCCCGGCCGCCCGTGCCGGTGGCGGTGGCCGTGGCGGAGGCGTCCGCGCTGCCGTCGCGGGACACGGGCACGGGTGAGTCCAGGTGCCGGTAGAGGGCGCGCACCGCCCGCTCGGTGCCGGGGCCGAAGACGCCCCGGGTGTCGTGGCCGGTGCCGTAGCCGAGCGACGTCAGCGCCTTCTGCAGTTGCCCGACGTCTCCGCCCTGTTCGCCGAAGACCAGATCGCGGTAGGCGGGCACGGCTCCGGGCAGCGCGAACACCGGCCGCCCTGAGCACTCCACCAGGGCCTCGGCCGCCTTCACCCGGCGGCCCGGGCGGGTGAACACCCCGGTCACGACCAGCTGGGCGGGCCGCGAGGGGGCCTCGGTGTCGGCCACGGACGTCGGCTGGGCGGAGACCGTCCGTCCGTTGGCGAAGGTGCCGCGGAGCACCACGGTGGAGCGCAGTACCCGCCGCACCACCGGCGCGGTGATCACGCTCGGCGGTGGCGGGCGGGTGTCAGCGGCGGCCTGCGAGGGCGACCGCACCAGGCCCGACCCGGCCAGCCCGCCGACCGACAGGAGCCCGGCGGCGGCTGCCACGCCCACGACGGTGCGCCGCCGCCGGGCAGTACGCGATCCCATGGAAAAGGGAATTCCTTTCAGAGCAAAGCGATCGGGAGAACTCGGGATTTCTGGTTCACGAATTGCGCCCCAGGACCGCCGTCGCCGCTTTCACTTCCGTCGCGATCCGGTTTTTCAGCTGATTCAGCTGCAGCTGGTTCTGTTCGATCTGCCGGCGCTGGACGGCTGATTCGACGGTGTACCAGGTCTTGACCAGTCCGGTACGGCGCTTGCAGTCGATGTCGGTCAGGGCCGTGGTGATGTCCGCCTGGTCGGCCTGCCCGTGGCGGGTGTCGGGAGTGAGGTTCGCGGCGTCGAGGGGACTTGCGACGGTGTAGCCCTTCGCCTTCATGCAGCGCGACCAGGCGCCGATGACGGCCAGGACGCGGGGGTCGCTCTGCGAGCGGCGCAGGCTCTCGTAGTCCAGCCTGCTGGCCGGCGACTCGTCGATGCGCGGCCCGATCCTGCGGAGCGACTCCCCGAGGCACCCGTTCTCGGGGATGCGCCTGCCGTCGATCACCGCCGGGGCCTTCTTCGCGCCGGGGGTGACGGCGAGCCGCCCGGTGAGTACGGCCGTCTCGGCGGCCGTGAGCCGCGGTGCGGGCGGTGGCGTACGGCCGCCGTCGCCGAGGAAGTAGCCGTACCGGGCGGCCAGGTCCCGGTCGGTGATGCCGTAGCGCCGCGGCATGTTGGAGTCGTCGCTGCTGGGCGGCGGGGTCGTGCCGCGGGCCGGCGCGGTGTAGACGTAGCCGTACCGCTTCATGCACTGGGTGGCGAGCCGGTCGACCGCCTGCTGGATGGCCACGGTGTCCGCGTACGGCTCCATGTAGGCCTCCAGGGGCAGGACCAGGCCTTTGGCGAGCCCTGACCGGGGCGTCGTCGCGGGCCATGCGGGGGTGCCACTCCGTGACGGACCGGCACCTCCCGCCGGGGATTCGCCGGTTCCACCGAAGGGGGAACATCCGGCCAGGGCGAGCAGCGCGCCCGCCACCACGGCCACCAGGGGCCCTGCGGCCCTCGACCTGCGCATCTTCCTCTCCCCTGCCGCGACGAGCCGCTCGGTTGCGACGCCGTCAGGACCAGTGCTCCGAGGCGTCCTCGTTCTTCAGCGTGGAGTCGAAGTTGAAGTCCCCGTCGCAGAACTGGTCGGAGCCGAAGTACTGGGAGTGGCCGGTGTAGCCGGAGTTGTAGTAGATGCGGTAGCTGTTCACGCCGCAGGGGTCGGCGGAGGCCGCGTTGTTCTTGATCTTCTGTCCCGCGCCGGGCCGGTCGCCGGCGGTGCTGAAGACGAAGACGTAGACGCCGTTGCCGTCCAGGCCGGCGGAGTAGTCGTAGATGTCCCCGTACATGTCGGCGTACGCGCCGGGGGCCGGCTTGACACCGCTCTGGGGCGAGGAGTTGTAGTTGATGAAGAGGTCCGCCTCGCAGTCGGGGTCGAAGCCCCTGGAGTCACGGGAGATGCACGGCGAGGAGGAGTAGACGGGGGTGACCGCGTGGGCCTGGCCTTCGGTGGCGATCGTGGTGGCGCCCGCGCAGGAGACGACGGCGAGGGCGAGGGCCGCCGTCCGTCTGTTGACATTCCGCACCGCGGTGAGAGCACTGGCCATGATGACACTTCTTCCGATTCATCCGAATGCCCGGAGGCAGGGGTGGAAAGGGCGTGTGGGGGGAGGCCGTGCAATTGCTTTTCGAGCGGCCCGAGATTCGCATGATCACGAGCCCCGGGTCAACGCTTTTCCGAGACCCCGGTTCACTCTTGATCCCGTCTTTAGTTTTGCAATTCCGGCTTTGCGATGACGTGACCGAAGACGCCGCCGCACCGGGGCTCCGGCGCCCTCGGGCGGGCCCCGCGGCGGGCCGGGCGTTCGACAGGTCGTCATACCTGATGGTTTCCTGACCCTCATGCCGACCATCGCCGTGACCACCTGGTCCCTGGAGCAGACCGCCCCGACCGACCTGCTGCCGGCCGTGGCGCCGGAGGGGGACGTCCGGGTCGTCCGCTCCGAGGTGCCCTCGCCCGAGTTCAGCCGGTTCCTGTACGCGTCGGTGGGCGGCGACATCCGCTGGACCGACCGGCTGGGCTGGTCGTACGAGCGGTGGGTGGAGCACCTGGAGCGGCCCGGCGTGGAGACATGGGTGGCCTACGACCGGGGCACGCCCGCCGGGTACGTGGAGCTGGAGGCGCAGGACGACGCGGTCGTGGAGATCGTCTACTTCGGACTGCTGCCCGGCTTCCGGGGCCGGCGCATCGGCGGGCACCTGCTGTCGTACGGCACGGCCCGGGCCTGGGACCTGGCGGACCGCTGGGCGGGACTGACGCCGACGAAGCGGGTCTGGCTGCACACGTGCAGCAAGGACGGCGAGCACGCGATGGACAACTACCTGCGCCGTGGGTTCCAGCTGTTCGACACCAAGGTCGAGGAGGAAACGGACGTCGCCGCTCCGGGACCGTGGCCTGGGGCGTTCCCCGTCTGACCTGGTCGGACACCCCGGGGCGACCCGATGTGACCAAGGCCACGCGTGTCTTGGATTTCGAGACACGAGTGTCCGAATCTTGGACGAAGCTGGACTGTGTCCAGATCGCCGTGACACGCTTCCGTCATGTCTGGAACTGGAATTGCCTTGGTGAGTCGGCGGCACGTCGACCTCGGCCGCATGTCCAGCGCCATCTGTCCGGCGCGCTGAGAGCACTCACGCAGCCCGGCATCCCCCTTTCTTGTCTCCTTTCCTGCGCAATGACGCGCCCGTAGCAGCGTGCGCCCGCACGCGCAGGTCAGAGCCGCTTTCCCGCCTGTCCCGAAGGACGTATCAACCATGGCCGCCACCCCGCAGAAGCCTGCCGCCGCGACTCCCCGCCGCAAGGTGAGCCGTCACCGCGGTGAGGGTCAGTGGGCCGTGGGACACCACACCCCGCTCAACGGCAACGAGCAGTTCAAGAAGGACGACGACGGTCTCAATGTGCGGACACGCATTGAGACGATCTACTCCAAGCGGGGCTTCGACTCGATCGACCCCAACGACCTGCGCGGCCGGATGCGCTGGTGGGGCCTGTACACCCAGCGCCGTCCCGGGATCGACGGCGGCAAGACCGCGATCCTGGAGCCGGAGGAGCTGGACGACGAGTACTTCATGCTGCGCGTCCGCATCGACGGCGGGGCGCTGACCACTCAGCAGCTGCGGGTCATCGGTGAGATCTCGCAGGAGTTCGCGCGCGGCACCGCCGACATCACGGACCGGCAGAACGTCCAGTACCACTGGATCCGGATCGAGGACGTGCCCGAGATCTGGAACCGGCTGGAGGGCGTGGGCCTGTCGACGGTCACCGCCTGCGGCGACACCCCGCGCGTGATGATCGGCTCGCCCGTCGCGGGTATCGCCGAGGACGAGATCATCGACGCCACCCCGGCCCTGGAGGAGATGAAGCGCCGCGTCCTGAACAACCCGGCGTACTCGAACCTCCCCCGCAAGTTCAAGACCGCGATCTCGGGTTCGCCGGTGCTGGACGTGGTGCACGAGATCAACGACGTCGCCTTCGTCGGCGTCCGGCACCCCGAGCACGGCCCGGGCTTCGACGTGTGGGTCGGCGGCGGCCTCTCCACGAACCCCAAGCTGGGTGTGCGGCTGGGCGCCTGGGTGTCGATCGATGACGTCCCGGACGTCTACGAGGGCGTCATCTCGATCTTCCGCGACTACGGCTACCGCCGGCTGCGCACCCGCGCCCGGCTGAAGTTCCTCGTCGCCGACTGGGGCGCGGAGAAGTTCCGGCAGGTGCTGGAGGACGAGTACCTGAAGCGCAAGCTGGTCGACGGCCCGGCCCCCGAGCAGCCGTCCCAGCAGTGGCGCGACCACATCGGTGTGCACCGGCAGAACGACGGCCGCTTCTACGTCGGTTTCGCCCCGCGCGTGGGACGCGTCGAGGGCGCGACCATCACGAAGATCGCCGACCTCGCCGAGGCCCACGGCTCGGGCCGGGTGCGCACCACCGTCGAGCAGAAGATGATCGTCCTCGATGTCGAGGAGGACAAGGTCGAGTCGCTGGTCGAGGGCCTGGAGGCGCTCGACCTGACCGCCCGGCCGTCCACCTTCCGGCGCGGCACCATGGCCTGCACCGGCATCGAGTTCTGCAAGCTCGCCATCGTCGAGACCAAGCAGCGCGGCGCGCAGCTCATCGACGAACTGGAGCGCCGTCTGCCGGACTTCGACGAGCCGCTCACCATCAACCTCAACGGCTGCCCGAACGCCTGCGCCCGTATCCAGGTGGCGGACATCGGTCTCAAGGGCCAGCTGGTCGTCAACGGCGAGGGCGAGCAGGTCGAGGGCTACCAGGTGCACCTCGGCGGCGCGCTGGGCCTGGAGGCGGGCTTCGGCCGCAAGGTGCGCGGCCTGAAGGTCACCTCGGAAGAGCTGCCCGACTACATCGAGCGCGTCCTGAAGCGGTTCGAGGCGGAGCGCGAGGACGGCGAGCGGTTCGCCGCCTGGGCCGCCCGGGCCAGCGAGGAGGCCCTCTCATGAGCGAGCGCGCCGCCCCCTTCTACTGCCCGTACTGCGGTGACGAGGACCTGCGTCCGAGCGCCGAGGCACATGGCGCGTGGGAATGCGCGGCGTGCAGCCGGGCCTTTCAGCTGAAGTTCCTCGGCCTGCTGGCCCAGGGACTGAAGCGATCCGACTCCGGAGGGGCAGAGATATGACGACCACTCAGGAAGAGCGCGGCACCGAGGAACTGAAGGCGCTCGCCGAGCAGGCGGGCCGCGACCTGGAGGACGCCTCCGCGCTGGAGATCCTCCAGTGGGCGGCCGAGACGTTCGGCAAGCGCTTCTGCGTGACCTCCTCCATGGAGGACGCGGTGGTGGCCCACCTCGCCTCCCGCGCGATGCCCGGCGTGGACGTCGTCTTCCTCGACACCGGCTACCACTTCGAGGAGACCATCGGCACCCGTGACGCGGTCGACGCCGTGATGGACGTCAACGTCATCACGCTCACGCCGCGCCTGACGGTCGCCGAGCAGGACGCCGAGTACGGCCCCAAGCTGCACGACCGCAACCCCGACCTGTGCTGCGCGATGCGCAAGGTGCAGCCGCTGGAGGAAGGCCTGAAGGGCTATCAGGCCTGGGCGACCGGTCTGCGCCGCGACGAGTCCCCGACCCGGGCGAACACCCCGGTGGTCGGCTGGGACGAGAAGCGGCAGAAGGTCAAGATCTCCCCGATCGCCCGCTGGACCCAGGACGACGTGGACGCCTACGTCACCGAACACGGCGTCCTGACGAACCCGCTGCTGATGGACGGGTACCCCTCCGTCGGCTGCGCCCCCTGCACCCGCCGGGTGCTGGAAGGCGAGGACGCGCGCGCCGGCCGCTGGGCGGGCCGCAGCAAGACCGAGTGCGGGCTGCACGGATGACGACGACGACTCAGGAGAACGACGTGACGACCGGAGCCACCGTCTGGCTCACGGGTCTGCCGAGTGCGGGCAAGACCACCATCGCCCACGAGCTGGCCGGTCGGCTGCGCGCCGAGGGCCACCGCGTCGAGGTGCTCGACGGCGACGAGATCCGCGAGTTCCTCTCGGCGGGCCTCGGCTTCAGCCGCGAGGACCGGCACACCAACGTGCAGCGGATCGGCTTCGTCGCCGAACTGCTCGCCCGCAACGGCGTGCTCGCCCTCGTCCCGGTCATCGCGCCCTACCAGGACAGCCGCGAATCGGTGCGCAAGCGGCACCAGGCGAACGGGACGGCGTACGTCGAGGTGCACGTCGCCACGCCGGTCGACGTGTGCAGCGAGCGGGACGTGAAGGGCCTGTACGCCAAGCAGGCGGCGGGCGAGCTCACGGGACTCACCGGGGTCGACGACCCGTACGAGGCACCCGAGTCGCCGGATCTGCGCATCGAGTCGCAGAACCAGACCGTGCAGGAGT
Organism: Streptomyces sp. NPDC055506; assembly: GCF_053643595.1. Taxonomy (NCBI): domain Bacteria; kingdom Bacillati; phylum Actinomycetota; class Actinomycetes; order Kitasatosporales; family Streptomycetaceae; genus Streptomyces; species Streptomyces sp. NPDC055506. The sequence continues at coordinate 11,087 of NZ_JBSHKH010000046.1, forward strand.
CCGCGGCGTCCGTATACGCCCTGCTCACCGAAAGGGGACTGGCATGACGACCGCCGCCACCGTTTCCGAGGAGACCGACAGCCCCTACGCGCTGTCCCACCTCGACGCCCTCGAGTCCGAGGCGGTGCACATCTTCCGCGAGGTGGCGGGCGAGTTCGAGCGGCCGGTGATCCTCTTCTCCGGCGGCAAGGACTCCATCGTCATGCTGCACCTGGCCCTGAAGGCCTTCCGTCCGGCGGCGGTGCCGTTCTCCCTGCTGCACGTGGACACCGGGCACAACTTCCCCGAGGTCCTCGACTACCGGGACCGCACGGTCGAGCGGCACGGGCTGCGGCTGCACGTCGCCTCCGTGCAGGACTACATCGACCGTGGTGTGCTCAAGGAGCGCCCGGACGGCACCCGCAACCCGCTGCAGACGCTGCCGCTGACCGAGAAGATCCAGGCGGAGAAGTTCGACGCGGTCTTCGGCGGCGGACGGCGCGACGAGGAGAAGGCCCGGGCCAAGGAGCGGGTGTTCTCCCTGCGGGACGAGTTCTCCCAGTGGGACCCGCGCCGGCAGCGCCCGGAGCTGTGGAACCTGTACAACGGCCGGCACGCCCCCGGCGAGCACGTCCGCGTGTTCCCGCTGTCCAACTGGACCGAGCTGGACGTGTGGCAGTACATCGCCCGCGAGGGCATCGAGCTGCCGCAGATCTACTACGCCCACGAGCGCGAGGTGTTCCAGCGCAGCGGCATGTGGCTGACCGCCGGCGAGTGGGGCGGCCCGAAGGACGGCGAGTCCGTGGAGAAGCGCCTGGTGCGCTACCGCACGGTCGGTGACATGTCCTGCACCGGAGCCGTCGACTCCGAGGCCGACACCATCGAGAAGGTGATCGTCGAGATCGCCGCCTCCCGGCTCACCGAGCGCGGCGCCACCCGCGCCGACGACAAGATGTCCGAAGCCGCGATGGAAGACCGCAAGCGCGAGGGGTACTTCTAGAGATGAGCACCATCACCACCGAGGAACTCTCGGAGACCACCCTGCTGCGGTTCGCCACCGCCGGTTCGGTCGACGACGGCAAGTCCACCCTGGTGGGCCGGCTGCTGCACGACTCCAAGTCGGTCCTCACCGACCAGCTGGAGGCCGTGGAGCGCGCTTCGGCGAGCCGGGGCCAGGAGGCGCCGGACCTCGCGCTGCTGACGGACGGTCTGCGGGCCGAGCGGGAGCAGGGCATCACCATCGACGTGGCGTACCGCTACTTCGCCACGCCCCTGCGGCGGTTCATCCTCGCCGACACCCCCGGCCATGTGCAGTACACGCGGAACATGGTCACCGGCGCCTCCACGGCCGAGCTGACGGTCATCCTGGTCGACGCGCGCAACGGCGTCGTCGAGCAGACCCGCAGGCACGCCGCCCTCGCCGCCCTGCTGCGCGTCCCGCACGTGGTCCTCGCGGTCAACAAGATGGACCTCGTCGCGTACGAGGAGAAGGTGTTCGCCGCCATCGCCGAGGAGTTCACGGCGTACGCGACCGAGCTGGGCGTCCCCGAGGTCACCGCGATCCCGATCTCGGCGCTCGTCGGCGACAACGTGGTGGAGCCTTCCGCGAACATGGACTGGTACGGCGGCCCGACGGTGCTGGAGCACCTGGAGACGGTGCCGGTCAGCCACGATCTGAGCCACTGCCACGCCCGGCTGCCCGTGCAGTACGTGATCCGGCCGCAGAACTCCGACCACCCGGACTACCGGGGGTACGCCGGCCAGATCGCGGCCGGTTCCTTCCACGTCGGCGAGCAGATCACGGTGCTGCCCTCGGGCCGCACCTCGAAGGTCGCCGGCATCGACCTGCTGGGCGAGCCGGTCGACGTCGCGTGGACCACGCAGTCGGTGACCCTCCTGCTGGAGGACGACATCGACATCTCGCGCGGCGACCTGATCGTGCCCACCAAGGACGCGCCCGCGACGACGCAGGACATCGAGGCGACCGTCTGCCATGTCGCGGACGCCCCGCTGACCGTCGGCCACCGGGTGCTGCTCAAGCACGGCACCCGCACGGTCAAGGCGATCGTCAAGGACATCCCGTCCCGGCTCACGCTCGACGACCTGTCCCTGCACCCGCACCCGGGACAGCTCGTCGCGAACGACATCGGCCGGGTGAAGATCCGTACCGCCGAGCCGCTGCCGGTCGACTCCTACTCCGACTCGCGGCGCACCGGCTCGTTCATCCTGATCGACCCGAACGACGGCCAGACCCTCACCGCCGGCATGGTCGGCGAGTCCTTCGCCTCCCCGGAGCCCGTGAAGGACGAGGCCGACGACGACGGGTGGGACTTCTGACATGAACTCCCCCGACTTCTACTCCACGTTCGCGAAGGAGGGCGGCCGCGTCGGCAGCGGTTCTCTCGGCAGCGGGCAGGGCGGAGTGGCGCGATGTGTGCGCTGACGTACGCGCACTGCCTGCGCGCCCTCACCCCCCACCGCCGTAGAAGAAGACCTGCCGACCTCCCGGCCACGACCTGAGAGACCGTGACCGCCGGGCCTCCGAGAGGAACACCTCCCGTGCCTGCATCATCCGCTCTGCGCCGATCCCTCGCGGTCATAGCCGCGCTTCCCCTGCTCACTCTGGCCGCCTGCGGCTACGGCTCCCAGGCCGAGGACGACGGGGGCGCCAAGGTCGCCGCCGGGGCGAAGAAGATCGACGGTCTCGACCAGGTCAAGATCGGTTACTTCGGCAACCTCACCCACGGAACCGCGCTGGTGGGCGTGCAGAAGGGCTTCCTCCAGAAGGCCCTGGGCGCCACCGAGGTCAAGCCGGCGATCTTCAACGCCGGTCCGTCCGAGATCGAGGCGCTGAACTCCAAGTCCATCGACATCGGCTGGATCGGCCCCTCCCCGGCGATCAACGGCTACACCAAGGCCGCCGGCAAGAACCTGCGCATCATCGGCGGTTCGGCGTCCGGCGGCGTGAAGCTGGTCGTCAACCCGGACAAGATCAAGTCCCTGAAGGACGTCAAGGGCAAGAAGATCGCCACCCCGCAGCTCGGCAACACCCAGGACGTGGCGTTCCTCAACTGGGCCGCCGAGCAGGGCTGGAAGGTCGACCCGCAGAGCGGCAAGGGCGACGTCACCGTCGTCCGCAGCGACAACAAGGTCACTCCGGACGCCTACAAGGCCGGGTCCATCGACGGTGCCTGGGTGCCGGAGCCGACCGCGTCGAAGCTGGTCGCCGAGGGCGGCAAGGTGCTGCTGGACGAGGCGTCGCTGTGGCCCGACAAGAAGTTCGTGATCACGAACATCATCGTGCGGCAGGAATTCCTCGAGAAGCACCCGAAGGTCGTCGAGGCCGTGCTCAAGGGCTCGGTCGAGACCAACAAGTGGATCAACGCCAACCCGGACGCGGCGAAGGCGGCGGCGAACAAGCAGTTGGAGGCGGACTCCGGCAAGGCGCTGCCGGCCGAGGTGCTGGACCCGGCGTGGAAGTCGATCCGATTCACCGACGACCCGCTGGCCTCCACCCTCAACACCGAGGCCGAGCACGCCGTGAAGGCGGGGCTGCTGGAGAAGCCGAACCTGGACGGCATCTACGACCTCGCGCCGCTGAACAAGGTCCTCAAGGCCGAGGGCGCGCCCCCGGTCGACGACGCCGGTCTCGGCGCCAAGTAGCCCGCATCCCGAAGAGTTCCCAGGAGGTGACGACCATGGCCACCACCCTCGCCAAGGCCGCCGACGGCACCGAGTCGGCCACACACGCCGCCCGGATCGAACACGTTTCGAAGTCGTTCGCGGGCCCCGCCGGGCAGCAGCTCGTCCTGGACGACATCACCCTCGATGTCGCGCCCGGCGAGTTCGTCACCCTCCTGGGGGCCTCGGGCTGCGGCAAGTCCACGCTGCTCAACCTGGTGGCGGGCCTCGACCGGCCCTCCGCCGGCGAGATCACCACGGACGGCCGCCCGGCGCTGATGTTCCAGGAGCACGCGCTGTTCCCGTGGCTGACCGCGGGCAAGAACATCGAGCTCGCCCTGAAGCTGCGGGGCGTCGCGAAGGCCGAGCGCCGCGAGCGGGCCGAGGAACTGCTCGAACTCGTCCGGCTGAAGGGCGCGCACGGCAAGCGGGTGCACGAGCTGTCGGGCGGTATGCGCCAGCGTGTCGCGCTGGCGCGCGCGCTCGCCCAGGAGAGCAAGCTGCTGCTCATGGACGAGCCGTTCGCGGCGCTGGACGCCATCACGCGGGACGTGCTGCACGACGAGCTGACCCGCATCTGGCGCGAGACCCAGCTGTCCGTCCTGTTCGTCACGCACAACGTGCGCGAGGCGGTCCGGCTCGCGCAGCGCGTGGTGCTGCTGTCCTCCCGTCCGGGCAAGATCGCCCGTGAGTGGAGGGTGGACATCCCGCACCCGCGCCGCATCGAGGACACCCAGGTGGCGGAGCTGTCCGTCGAGATCACCGAAGAACTGCGTGGGGAGATCCGCCGTCATGGCCAGCACTGATTCGACGACCGTCGCCAAGGACGGCAGCGATCTCGCCGGTCTGGAGGCGGGCCTCGACGCGCTGGAGTCGAGGCAGACGCACCGTACGCCGTTCCGGCAGACCTTCACCGAGAAGATCCTGCCGCCCGTACTCGCCGTCGCGCTGGTGCTGGCGGTCTGGCAGGCCCTCGTCTCGTTCAAGGTCGTCACTGACCCGACCAAGCTGCCCGCGCCGTCCGCCGTGTGGGATGTCGTCCACACGGCGTGGCTCGAGGGCGAGCTGCTCGGCTACATCTGGACCAGCGTCTCGCGCGGTCTGCTCGGCTTCTGCTTCGCCCTGCTGATCGGCACGCCGCTTGGCCTGCTGGTGGCCCGGGTGAAGGTCGTCCGCGCGGCCCTCGGCCCGATCCTGTCGGGCCTGCAGTCCCTGCCGTCGGTCGCCTGGGTTCCCCCGGCGGTGATCTGGCTGGGCCTGAACAACTCGATGATGTACGCGGTGATCCTGCTCGGCGCCGTCCCGTCGATCGCCAACGGCCTCGTCTCCGGTGTCGACCAGGTGCCGCCGCTGTTCCTGCGCGCGGGCCGCACGCTCGGCGCGACCGGGCTGCAGGGCATCCGGCACATCGTGCTGCCAGCCGCTCTGCCCGGCTATGTGGCCGGTCTGAAGCAGGGCTGGGCGTTCTCCTGGCGTTCCCTGATGGCCGCGGAGATCATCGCGTCCTTCCCCGACCTGGGGGTGGGCCTCGGGCAGCTGCTGGAGGACGGCCGCAACGCCAGCGACATGGCCATGGTGTTCGAGGCCATCCTGCTCATTCTGATCGTCGGTATCGCCATCGACCTGCTCATCTTCAGCCCGCTGGAGCGGTGGGTACTGCGCAACCGCGGCCTGCTGGTGAAGAGCTGAAGTCCCATGATCAACAAGCCTGTTCTCCTCGTCATCGCACACGGCAGCCGCGACCCGCGGCACGCCGCGACCGTGCACGCCCTGGTACGGCGGGTCCGCACCCTGCGCCCCGACCTGCGCGTGGAGACAGGCTTCCTGGAGTTCAACGTGCCCTCGGTACAGGGGGTACTGGAGTCCCTGGCGGTCCAGGGCGTCCGTGACGTCGTGGCCCTCCCCCTCCTCCTGACCCGGGCGTTCCACGCCAAGGCGGACATCCCGGCGGTTCTCGCGGACGCTCCCCCGCAGCTCCGCATCCACCAGGCGGAAGTCCTCGGACCGTCCCCGCTGCTGCTCGCGGCCCTGGAACGGCGCCTGCACGAGGCGGGGCTGTCCCCCGCCGACAAGTCCTCGACCGGGGTCGTCCTGGCCTCGGCGGGGTCCACCGACCCGGAGGCGATCGCAGTGATCGCAGAAATCGCGCGGGAGTGGCGGCACACCGGCTGGTGCGCCGTGCGACCTGCGTTCGCCTCCGCTGGTTCTCCCGCGGGGTTCCCCCGCACCGAGGACGCGGTCCGCGAACTCCGTGCCCTGGGCTGCTCCCGGGTGGCCGTCGCCCCCTACGTCCTCGCCCCCGGCTTCCTCCCGGACCGCATCGCACGCGGGGCCGCGGAGGCGGACGTCCTGGCCGATGTGCTGGGCCCGGCGCCGGAGGTGGCACGGGTGGTGCTGGAGCGGTACGAGGCGGCCCGGGTGCCGATGCCGGCGGCCGTGAGCGCCTGACAGCGCGAAGCCGTCACCGGTGTGACGGCAGCAGGGTGCCCAGCGGACCCAGGTCCAGGTTGAGGTCCTCCGGGCGCAGGTCGTAGCGCGCGCAGAGTTCTCGCATGCGGTCGTCGAGGAGCATCAGGGTCAGGCCGACGCGTTCCTCCTGTTCTTCTGTCAGGTCGCCGATGTCGACGCGGTGGAGGGCTTGGCGTTCCATGAGCTGGCGGAGGAGTTCGACGACGGTCAGGACGAGTTTGACCAGGTCGCGTTCGACCGTGTCGGGGTCGGTGGTCAGACGGCGGGCCGGGGGCATGGAGCCTCACTGATCTGGGAGAGTGCCGACGCGGCCACGGGGGCGATGACCGCGCGCAGGTCGATGCGGACCAGGTCGACGTCCGCGATGGACAGGACTAGGGGGCTTCTGATGGATCTCCGTGGAAGAAGGAGCGGCGTTCGGTGCGTGCTCTCGGCGTGCCGGGCGTAGGGCTTGTTCGCGGAGCAAGTCGGCCTTTTGTCCGGTGCGGCGAGAGTGCGTGCCGGGCGTCGCGACGCCGCGGAGATCCATCAGAAGCCCCCTAGGTCGCCGGTGACGACGACGCCGCCCTGGAGGAGCCGGTCCAGGAGGTCGATGAGGGCGACCGGACGGTCGGCGCAGGGGGCGACGGTCACGCGGCGGGCTCCGGCTCCGGCTGGAGGGCGAAGGAGTAGGGGGCCCACGGGCCGGTGACCTCCACGCGGAGGCCGGGGACGCCCTCGGCGGCCGCGAGGATGCCGGCGCGGAAGGCGTCGACCCGGCCGGCGGGGACGAGGTAGGCGTCGTTGCCCACGTTGGTGCCGGGGCCGGGCCCCGCGAGGCTGCCGCGCTGCGGGCTGTGTGCCACGCGGTCCACGGCGAGGGTGGCGGCCGTTTCGGTGAGGTGTGCGGCGGCCTGGGTGACCGTGCGCCAGGCTTCCTCGTTTCTGCGTTGTCTTCGGCGGCGGATCGACAGATAGGCGCGGCCGGCACCTAGGCCGGTGGGCTGTTCCTGCCCGGTGCCGGTGTCCACTTCGGGCGGGGTGATGTCGGGCGTGGCGTAGATCTTGACGCCGAGTTCCACATGGCCCGTGAGACGGTCCAGCAGGGACAGGAAGTAGTCGCGGCGGGTGTCGAGGGCCTGCCGGGCGCTGTCCTCGTCGTGGTAGACGGTAGCCAGGCGCAGAGGCAGTACGGCGGCGCCGCAGCCGACGAGCGCGGCCACGACGGCGTGGTGGGAGCGGACCGTGGACTCGAGCCAGTCCAGGTCGTCGAGGTGGGCCTTGAGGGGCGTCTCGTCGTAGTCGACGGCCGGGACGTGGCCGACGGCGAAGGCGAGCCGCGGCGTGCCGGCCGCCGGGTCGACCAGGTGGATCGGTTCTCCGGCGACTCCGCGCAGTCGCGTCACCGCCGCGGTGGCCTCGGGGGTGCGGCGCAGCACGGCGTAGGTGTACACGAGGTCGGTTCTGGTCATGGCTCCGGGCTCCTCTCGGCCGCCTTGAGCGCGGCGATCTCGGCACGCAGTCGTTCGTTCTCGTCGGCCAGGGACCGCTCGGGGCGGGCGGCCCGGGAGGAGAGGGACGGGTCGTGTTCCCACCAGTCGATGCCCATCTCCTTCGCCTTGTCGACGGAGGCGACGAGCAGGCGCAGCTTGATGGTGAGCAGTTCGATATCGAGCAGGTTGATCCGGATGTCACCGGCGATGACCACGCCCTTGTCGAGGACCCGTTCCAGGATGTCGGCGAGGTTGGCGGTCTGGCTGCCGGGCCCCTGGTCGTAGGGGGAGGGAAAGCGGGGCGGTCCGGCGAGGCCGCCTGCTGCCGGGTGGGTCATGGTCGGGGGCCTCGTCTCCGGGCGTTGATCTCGTCGAGCCGGTCCAGAAGTTCGTCCTCGCGGCGGTCGTACTCGGCCTCGTCGATCCGTCCGTCCAGCAGAGCGCGTTCCAGGTCGACGAGGGCCTGCCGGACGGGGGCCGGGTCGTAGTACTGCGTCTCGGCGGCGGCCTGGAGCTGCTCGGCGGCCCAGAGGGTGGTGCGCAGGGGCGCGAGCGGGAGGGTGAGGATGCCGGTGAGCAGGCCCATGGGTGGCCCCGTCAAGCGGCGAAGCTGTAGGGCGGCAGCGGACCGCGCAGCCGGAAGTCGTAGGCCTCGCCGTAGTCGTGGGCCAGGTCCCGGCCGGCCGCGGTGAACTCGTCGGCGCGGGCGCGTTCGACGAGGAAGGAGACGTTGAGGAAGTCGTCCTTGGCCGGGTCGGCCACGACGCTGGCCCGGGCCAGCCCGGACAGTCGTCCGACGATCTCGTCGGCCTGCCGCCGCTGCCGGGCCTCGACCTGGCGGGCCACGAGTTCGCCGAGGGCGAGGCGGTCCTCGTAGGCGCCGCTGCCCTCGCGGGTGTGCCGGTTGAGCCGGCGGGCCTCCTCAGAGTCGTCGAGCACCTCGCGCAGCAGGTCGTCCTGGGAGCGGGCGGCCTTGAGGTTGAACTCGGCGGTGCCGTGCAGTTCGCCGAGCCTTCGGGAGTACTCCTCGCCCTTGTGTTCCAGGGCGGTCTTGACGGCGGTGTCGTCGGGAGCGAGCAGGCCGAACCGCATGGGAAGGACCGATCCGTCGGCCATCAGGCGTTCCTGGAGTTCCTGATGGGCGGCGAGATCGCGGCGTTTGGGCCGCAGGCCCGGGGGCGCCGCGCTGACCACGGCGGCGAGCGGGCCGTGGACGAGTACGCGCGGCGGGTCGTCGGTCCCGCCGACGGTGCGCAGCCCGTCCAGCCGCAGGGGGTGGTCGGAGCGGGTGACGGCGTAGACGTAGACGCCGCTCACCGCTCCTCCTCGCGGTCCTTGTCGTCGCGGTCGAAGATGTCCCCGATCGCGTCGATGGCCCCGCCGATCGCGCCGCTGGTCTTGCCCCGGGCGCCGCTCTCGACGAGGTTGCCGACGATGTCGGTGAGTTTGTCGGGAGCCTTGCGGCCGGCCTCCAGGTCGAGGCGGTTGCAGGCCTCGGCGAACCGGAGGTAGGTGTCGACGCTGGCGATGACGATACGTATGTCGATCTTCAGGATCTCGATGCCGACCAGTGAGACTCGGACGAACACGTCGATGACGAGCCCCCGGTCCAGGATCAGTTCGAGGATGTCGAAGAGGCCGGCGGAACCCGAACCGCTGGAGGTGGCGGCGGGTTGCATCCCGCCGGACTGCGTCATGACGGTCACGTGGGCGATTCCTCTCGCGAGACTCGTTCTCGTGCCGCCCGTAGGTACGGGGGTGGCGGCGGGCGTGTTCACGTGAACACCAAAAGAGTTGCCGCGAGAGGGAGTTGAGGTGAGACGGGCCGGTGCTAGCGCTGTCGGTCGAGCTGGCCGCGGGCGTAGCGGCGCACCCGCTCGTAGCCGAGCAGCCGGCCCTGCGGGTCGAGGGTGACCCGGTAGGTCGCCATGATGGTCATGGTGTCGGGGACCCGCTCCAGCTCCACGACCTCCACGTCCGCCGTCCAGCCGTCGGGGGTCGGCCGGAGGGCGGAGACGGAGTCGGGGGTCGTGCCGAGGAGTTCGGCGAGCTGGGCCGCCGCGCCGCGCATGGCCTGGACGGCCGTCGTACGACCGGACGGAGTCGTCGGGTGATCGGTGCTCGTCATGGCCCTACCGTGCCAAGCTCCCGGGCCGCGTGGGGGCGATTCGGCCAAACGTCCGAGTGCTCGGTGTCGAAGGTGAGGTGGACGAGGTCGGGGGCCAGCCGTACGCCGCGCATCCGGGAAGTGACGACAGGCGGGGACTCCACGTCGGAGGTCCGGGCCAGGAGAGCGATGATGGCGACCCGGTCCCAGTGTCGACGGCGAACTCGTGCTCAGCCACCCGTCATCTCCACCAGCTTCACGACCGTGTTCCAGTTGCGGCTCGTGGCGATCACGCCCTTGTTGATCCGCGGCTTCGACAGGTGTTCGGCCAGCTTGGAGCGGCCGAGGCCGTTCGGGGCGTACAGGTACAGGGCGCGGTCGCCCAGGCGGAACTCCTCGGGGAGGTAGGCGGCCTGGTCGATCTCCGCGAAGCGGTCGGGGGCCACGGGCTCGGAGAAGTAGGTGACGTGGAGCTGCTTGGCCTCCAGCTCGGCGGCCGGGAAGGGGCAGGCGTCGGCGATCGCCTTCAGATAGGCGTGGTCGCGCACGATCACGTCGACGCCGAAGCCGAAGTGCCGCTCGACGGCGTGCGTGATCTCGGCCGCGTGCGACCGCTCGTCACCGTGGCCGGAAGTGAACACCGCCTGGCCGCTCTGCAGATACGTGCGCACGCCCTCGTGGCCGAGGTTCTCCAGGAGTGTGCGCAGGTCCGCCATCGGGACCTTCCTGCTGCCGCCCACGTTGATGCCGCGCAGCAGTGCCGCGTACGTCGTCGTCATCCGCACACCTTAGGACGGCCTTCGTGCCCCGTGGGGGTGGGCACGACGGCCGCCGGCGGGCGGCTGCCCGGCCCCGTAAATTACTCATCGGTCACCGAGGGGCACAACCATCTGCTCAGGATCCACACAGTATGTGTAAGGGGCCACGGTCCCTCGCGGTCCTCCCCAGTGGGGAGAGGGCGAGGTCCATGGGGATGAGTTCCGGCCCCGTCACTTCACCGGGCAGCACGAGGAGATGGTTTTATCCGCCCCATACCTTCGAAACGAAAGGGGGCGGCAGGGGGCCGCCACCGCTGCACGAGGGGGCGAGCCCGTCATGGGGAACGGAGAAGCGCGGGTGCGGGGCCTGGCCGCCCGGGCCGGCGGCTGGAGCGCCCGGCACCGATGGGCCGCCGTCGGCATCTGGGTACTGTTCGTCGTCCTGGCGATGGGGCTCGGTTCGGCCGCGGGCCGGGTCGACGTCAAGGACAGCGACCAGCTCAAGGGAGAGACGCACACCGCCGCGCGGATCATCGAGGACGCCGGGATCGACGAGCCGGCCGGTGAGACGGTCCTGATCCAGGCCAAGGGCGGTGAACTCAAGGCCACGGACGCGGAGTTCAGGGACGCCGTCGCCGCCGTGGTCCGGGCCGTCGAGGCGACCGGCCGGGTCACCGACGTGACCTCGCCGTACGACACGAAGACGATCTCGAAGGACGGGCGCAGCGCGCTCGTGCAGTTCGACATGCGCGGCGAGGCGGACACCGCAGGCGAGCGGGTCGAGCCGGTGCTGAAGGCCGTCGAGGGCGTCCAGAAGGACCACGCGTCGCTGCGGATCGAGGAGATCGGCGGCGCCAGCATGATGAAGACGTTCGACGACGCGTTCGGGGACGACTTCAAGAAGGCCGAGTACTCGGCGGTGCCGGTGGCTTTCGGCATTCTGCTCATCGCCTTCGGCGCGCTGGTGGCGGCCCTGTTGCCGATGGCACTGGCGGTCACCGCGATCATGGCGACGATGGGCCTGATGGGTCTCGTCAGCCACCTCCAGCCGATGAGCGACACCGCCAACTCCGTGATGCTGCTGGTCGGCATGGCGGTCGGCGTCGACTACTGCCTGTTCTATCTGCGCCGGGAGCGCGAGGAGCGCGAGGCCGGCCATGACGCGCGGACGGCCCTCAGGATCGCCGCCGCGACCAGTGGCCGCGCGATCGTCGTCTCCGGTGTCACGGTCTGCGTGGCCATGGCGGGCATGCTGTTCACCGGGCTCGCCGAGTTCGAGGCGATGGGCCTGGCCTCGCTGATGGTGGTGGCCGTGGCCATGGTGGGGTCCGTGACGGTACTGCCCGCGCTGCTGTCGCTGCTGGGCGAGCGCGTGGAGAAGGGCCGCATTCCGTTCCTGAACCGGCGCAAGCCGGGCGCCCGCCAGGACAGCCGGTTCTGGACGGCCGTACTGCGGCGTGTCCTCGCCCGGCCCGTGATCTCCGTGGCGGTGGCGGCCGGTGCGCTGCTGGCCATCACGGCTCCCGCGCTCGGCATGAAGACACAGCAGTTCACGCTGGACCAGGAGTTCGGCGACTCGCTGCCGATCGTGCAGACGTACAACCGGCTCAACGGCGCCTTCCCGGGCGGCTCGGAGCCGGCCGAGGTGGTCGTCAAGGCGGACGACATCAACGCGCCGGAGGTGAAGTCCGCGCTCGCCGACTTCCGCGACCGGGCGATCAGTTCGGGCGCCTCGCGCGGCCCGGTGGAGATCAAGCTGCACGACGCGCAGAACGTCGCGTTCGTCTACGTCCCGCTGGTCGGCGGCTCCGACCAGGACAAGGCGGGCGAGAGCCTGGACAAGCTGCGTGACGAGGTGCGCCCGGCCACGCTCGGCAGGGTCGAGGGCGTCGAGGCGCCGATCACCGGGCAGATCGCGGGGTCGAAGGACTTCAACGACCAGCTGGCCGGAGCGGTCGTCCCGGTCTTCGCGTTCGTCGTGGTCTTCGCCTTCGCGCTGATGCTGCTGTCGTTCCGCTCGCTGACGATCGCGCTCACGTCGATCGTGCTGAACCTGCTGTCGGTGGGCGCGGCCTACGGCATCCTCGTCGCGGTCTTCCAGCACGGCTGGGGCGCGTCCCTGGTGGGCGCGGAGGGCGTCGGCGCGATCATCACCTGGCTGCCGCTGTTCCTGTTCGTGATCCTGTTCGGCCTGTCGATGGACTACCACGTGTTCGTGGTCTCCCGGATACGGGAGGCGCGGCTGCGGGGTCTGGAGACCAAGGACGCGATCCGGCACGGTGTGGTCACCACGGCCGGTGTCGTCACCAGTGCCGCGGTCATCATGGTCGCCGTGTTCGCGATCTTCGGGACGCTGTCGATGCAGTCCATGAAGCAGATGGGCGTGGGGCTCGCGGCCGCGGTGCTCATCGACGCGACGATCATCCGGGGCGTGCTGCTGCCGGCGGTCATGGCGCTGCTCGGTGAGCGCAACTGGTACCTGCCGAAGTGGCTGCACCGGCTGCCGGACCTCACCCACGACGAGGCGCCGCAGGCGGTCGTCACGGGACCGGCGGCCCGGGACGACGAGGGCGAGCCCGTCAGGGTCTGATCCCCGCCGCTGGGGCTGTGCCCCGCCGCTGTCCGAAGGGCCCGTTGGTTGCCGGTGCAGCCAACGGGCCCTTTCAGTGGCGCAAGGGCAGAGGAGCGCCCCGACTAGCCCTGGCGAACGGGCAGTTCGGCCTCGATGAGGTCGGCCGCGCGGTGGGTGCCGCCCTCCTGGGCCAGCTCGGCCTGGAGGTCCTTCAGGCGGCGGGCGACCTCCGGGTCGCCGAGCAGGGCGAGGGCCGCCTCGCGCAGGGTGTCACCGGTCGCCTCCTCGGTGGGGACGCACCGGGCGACGCCGAGGCTCTGGAGAACCTCCGCGTTGCCGAACTGGTCCGCTGCCTGCGGTACGGCGATCATCGGCGTGGCGGTCGCCAGGCCCTCCTGGCTGCCGCCCGCGCCGGCGTGCGTCACGAACAGGTCCGCCTGCCTGAGGATCGCCGGCTGCGGAACCCAGGAGTGCACCTCGACGTTGGCGGGGACGTCCCCGAGTTCGGCCGGGTCTACGTGCTTGCCGATCGACAGCACCAGATGCCAGCCGGGCAGGTCGCCGAACGCCTTGACGCACTCCCGGTAGAAGCCGGGCTGCTTGGTGAAGGCGGACCCGAGGGAGACGAGCGCGACCTTCTCGGCACCGGCCGGCCGCTGCCAGTCGCCCTCGGAGGTGCGCCGGCCCTGGCACGCCCCGACGAAGGTGTACACACTCGGGTCGACCCGATCCGCGTTCCACTGGAACGCCCTGGGGATCAGGACGAGCGAGCGGTCGGGACGCCCCACGAACGGGTCGGGGTGCAGGGTGATCCCGTTCTCCTCCAGCCAGGCGTGGAACCGGGCGTAGTAAGCGCGCCCGCGCTCGGTCTTCTTCGGCTCCTCCCACATGGGCTCGGCGACCTCCTCCTCGTACCCCTCCCAGGCGACCATGGCCGGTGACAGGGAGATCGCGGGCACGCCCCAGCGGTGGGCGAGGACGCGGGCCGGGTAGGAGGCGATGTCGTGCAGCACGAGGTCCGGCTCGTCGCCCTCGTAGGACTCGATCAGCTGCGGGAGGGCCTGGATCGCGTCGTCGAGGAACGGCTCCACGTTGTCCAGCAGCGTGCTCCCCCACGCCTCGGGGTCGTCGTCGGGCGAGGGCAGAGTGGAGTTCCAGCGCTTCACCTCGGCACCGGTGTCCGCGACCTTCTCCGCGAAGACCGGCGGGATCGCATAGGTCACCCGGTGGCCGCGCGCCACGAGCTCGCGGATCACCTCGAGGCTCGGGTTCACGTGGCCGTGGGCGGCGATGGAGAACATGGCGATGTGCGCGCGACGGGTCATGCGCCGACCGTACGCGAGACGAGACGTCTCGTGCAACTTATTCAGGTCGCCGATATCGATCATGTGGCGGGGCAGCGCGCCGCCGTGCCCTCGACACGGCGGCCGTCCCGGCCCACGACCGTGACCGTCACCGGGTCGTCCCCGGGGTTCGACAACCGCGCGGCGGCGCCGGCGGTGCAGATCAGCTGGGTCACCGCGAGGTCAGGCAGATCGCCGGCGGAGGACAGGGACAGCTCGATGGACACCCGGTTGTCCCGCGTCGTGACCTTCGCGAAGTCCGTGGCCGGGGAGGCCCGCGGGGCCTTTGTGGCCGGTGCCCGCGAGGCCTCCGTGGCCGGGGGCCGGTCTGGATCGGCCGGGACGGCCGACGGCAGGTCCGCCCCGGCGCGGGACGGGCTCGGGCCTGCCGTCCGCCACGAAGTAGACCCAGAGCGTCGGCACGACCCCGCCGGCGGGCCGTCGCCCGGCGCAGGACGGCCCGGATGCGCGCCTCGAGGACCCGGGCCTGCACGGGCTTGACGACGTAGTCGTCGGCCCCGGCCTCCAGCCCTACGACGATGTCCACGTCGTCGCCGCGCGCGGTCGCCATGAGGATCGGCAGCGTCTGGTCCAGGGCACGCATGGCGCGGCACACGTCCAGGCCCGGCATGCCGGGCAGCATCAGGTCGAGCACCACGACGTCCGGCCGGAAGGACCGCAGCCGCTCCAGCCCCTCCTCCCCCGTCTCGGCGGCGGCGACGTCGTGTCCCTGGCGGCGCAGGGCGAGGGCGACTCCTTCACGGACGGCGCGGTCGTCTTCGATCAGCAGAACTCGTGGCATGGGCTCAGTATCCGCAGGCCCGCGCGCGAACGGACTCCTGTTACCGGATGATCACACAGGCCTTTCGGCAGATCTTCGTTATATTCCTGTTACCCTTCGCGCCATGTTCGATCACATGACCCCCGCAATCTGAACGACCATGACCGCGCACTCCACACCTCCGTCCCGCAGCCGCCGCAGGAACGGACGACCCTCGCACTCCGCCGGGCGGCGCGGCCGCAAGGGCCCACTGTTAGCGGGCCTGTCCGCGCTGGCGCTGCTAGGAGCAGCCGGAATCGCGGCGGTGGAATGGACATCGGCGAAGCCCGGGGGAACGGCGGCCGAGGCCGGCTCGGGCCCCGCGACCGAGCCCGCGCCGGGCTCCCCGGCCACCACCACCCCGGCCAGGCCCCTCCCGCCGTCGGACCCGTCCACCCCGACCGCCTCGCCCTCCCCCTCCGCACGGCCGGAGATCCCCGCCACCGGCCCCGGCACCTTCGCCGTCGCCCCCGGCTCGGGCCCCAAGGCGGGGCAGGGCAGGACCCTGCGCTACCGGGTCGACGTCGAGGACGGCATCGACCTGTCCGCCTCGGACGTCGCCGAGCAGGTGGAGAACGTCCTGGCCGACCGGCGCGGCTGGACGGCGGACGGCCGTTCGGCGTTCCGCCGGGTGTCGAGCGGGCCCACCGACTTCGTCGTGAAGGTCGCCACCGCCGGGACCGTGGACAAGATCTGCGGACACTACGGCCTGGACACCGGCGGCGAGGTCAACTGCAACGTCGCCAAGAACGTCATGGTCAACCTCAAGCGCTGGCTCCTGGCAACTCCCGTCTACGCCAAGGACGTCAAGGCATACCGGGCCCTCATCATCAACCACGAGGTCGGCCACTTCCTCGGCCACGGCCACGTCGGCTGCCCCGGCCCCGGCAAGCCGGCCCCCGCGATGATGCAGCAGATCAAGGGCATGCGCGGCTGCGCGCCCAACGTCTGGCCCTACGACGAGCGGGGCCGGTACCTCACGGGCCTCGCCGTGCCTTGAACGGAGCCGGACCGGCGACGCCGTCAGCGCTGATAGCGCGCCAGCACCAGGTTGCCGTCCTCCTCCAGCCGTTCGCGCAGCTCGCCGAGTCCGATGGCGCCGCTGTAGTACTCCTGCAGGGCCGGGGTCGCCACCTTGTCCTTCCACTCGGGGTAGCCCCGCACCGTCTGCGCGAGCGCCGGGCGCAGGTGCTCGGCGAGGGCGGTGCCGGTGGCCCAGCCGTGCTCGGACGTGCGCAGGGCCGGGTCGGCCAGCGCCCGGGTGCCGGTGGGCAGCATCCAGTCCCCGAGGGCGAGGCGGACCATGTTGGGCGGTCTGAGGAGGAAGTCGATGAAGGCGGCGGCCTCCTTCTTGTGCGGGCAGTCCTCGGCGACGGAGAGGGTCTGCGGGCTGACGCCCTGGGTGAGCCCTCCGGCGCCGGCCGGGGCGGGCAGCACCTGCCAGTCGAAGCCCTTCGGCGCCTGCTGCACGATCTGCTGACGGTAGGAGAAGCCGAGCGGGACCATCGCGTATCTTCCGCCGAAGAAGCCGGGCAGGGTGTCGCCGCCGCCGCTGCCCAGGGTCGTGGGCGAGGCGCTGCGGTCGGTGCCGACCTGCTCCTGGATGGTGCGCGGCACCACCTGGTCGGCCGTCCCGAACCGGACAGTCACCTTGCCGTCCGCCCCACGGTGGAAGAGCTGTCCGCCCGCCGACAGGGAGAGGTTGAGCGTGGCGGAGACGGGCTCCTTCAGCGGCCAGGCGATGCCGTACTTCCCCCGGTCGCTGAGGCGTTCGGTGATCCGCCGGAACTCGGCCCAGCTCCACGGCTTCTCCGGGGTCGGGATCCGCACCCCGGACTGCCGGAGCCACTTCGCGTTGGCCATCAGCACCCGTGGCTCCTGGAGGAACGGCACGCCGTAGATGCCTTCCCCGAAGGTCGTCGTCTCCCAACTGCGCCGCGGGATGTCCGACTTCAGCCGCGCGGGCAGCAGGTCGGTGAGATCGGCCAGGTAACCGCCGTAGGCGAAGTCCGCCAGGTCGTCGGAGGCGTCATGGATGATGTCGGGTGCCTCGCCGCCCTCGAAGGCGGTGAGGAGCTGGTCGTGGACACTGTCCCAGGAGCCCTGGACGTACTCGACCCGGACGTCCGGGTGGGTGGCGTTCCACTCCTTCACCAGCGCCTTGTTGGCCTCGACGGACTCCTCCTGCCAGGCCAGGGACTGGAAGCGCAGGGTGATCCGGCCGTCGTCTCGGGTGCCGCCGGAGGAGCAGCCGGCGAGGAGCAGCAGAAGGGCCAGGACCAGGGCCGGCAGACGGGCGCGCATCAGCTCTTCACCGCCCCGGTGAGCATGCCGCCCGTGATCCGCCGCTGGATGAGGGCGAAGACGACCAGCGAGGGCAGCGTCGCGAGGAACGCGGCGGCCGCGAGCGGGCCGAGGTCGGCGGCGCCCTCGGCCCCGATGAAGTGGGTGAGCACCACCGGCAGGGTCTGCTTCTCCGGGGTCTTGAGCAGCACCAGCGCGAAGAAGAACTCGTTCCACGCCGTGATGAACGCGAACAGCCCCGTCGCCACGATGCCCGGCGCGAGCAGCGGTGCCGTCACCGACACCAGCGTGCGCACCCGGCCCGCCCCGTCGACCGCGGCCGCCTCCTCCAACTCGGGCGGTACGGCCCGCACATACCCGGCGAGCATCCACAGCGCGAAGGGCAGCGCCCACACCACGTACACCAGCACCAGCCCCGGCACGGAGTTGATCATTCGGAGGTTCTTCAGCACGAGGAACAGCGGGATGATCAGCAGCACGAACGGGAACGCCTGGCTGACCACCACCCAGCCCGTCACCGCCTTCGCCAGCCGGGTGCGCCGCCGGGCGATGACATAGGCCATCGGCGTCGCGATCAGCACGGCGATGACCGCCGCTCCGAGCGCGGCGAGCAGGGAGTTGAGGGCGGCGTGCAGCAGCGGCTGTTCGTCGAAGGCCTGCCGGAAGTTGGCGAGGGTGGGGTCCTCCGGGATCCACGTCGGATGCAGACTGCCCAGCTCGCGCGGCGGCTTGAACGCCGTGGAGAGAAGCCAGAGGAACGGGAAGGCGAGGAAGACGAGGTACGCGAGCAGCGCGGTGTACTGGCCGACGCGGGCCGGGGTGCTGGTCCTCACGCGTCGTCACCTCCCCTGAGGCGCCCGGCGAGGAACACTGCCAGGGCGATCGAGATCACGGCCACCATCACGCAGCCCATCGCCGCCGCGTAGCCGAACTGCCCGTAGCGGAAGGCCTCCTCGTAGGCGAAGAGCATGGGCAGCCGGGTCCGGCCGCCCGGACCGCCGTTGGTGAGCACATAGACCAGGGCGAAGGAGTTGAAGTTCCAGATGAGGTTGAGCGCGGTGATGGCGAGGGCGATGGGTCTGAGGGCGGGCCAGGTGACCGTGCGGAAGCGGCGCCAGGCACCCGCCCCGTCGACCGCCGCCGCCTCGTGCAGTTCCCGCGGGGTGTTCTGCAGCCCGGCGAGCAGCGCCACCGTCGTCTGCGGCATGCCCGCCCAGACGCCGACGAGGATCACGGCGGGCAGCGCGGTCGCCAGCCCGCTCAGCCAGTCGCGTCCGCCGCCCACGCCGATGTCGCGCAGGGTCTCGTTGAGGATGCCCGCGTCCGGGTTGTAGACGAGCCGCCACATGATGCCGACGACGACCTCGGGCATGGCCCAGGGGATGATCGCCAGGGCGCGGGCCAGCCAGCGCAGCCGCAGCTCCTGGTTGAGCAGCAGGGCGAGGCCCAGCGCGAGCAGGAACTGCGGCACGGTCACCCCGACCGCCCACACCAGCCCGATCCGGAACGACTCCCAGAACAACGTGTCGTGCAGCAGGTCCCGGAAGTTGAGGCCGCCGATCCACCGCGTGGCCTCGGTGCGGCCCGACTGGGCGTCGGTGAAAGCCAGCAGGATCCCGTACACCAGCGGGCCGACGCTGAGGACGAGGATGGGGATCAGGGCGGGCAGTACAAGGAACCAGGCGCCGTGGTCCACGGCCCGGCGGGGCCTGGCCCGGCCCGGTGCCGGATCGGCCGGCTTCCTCACCTCGGTCACCGACGTCACGGCATCAGCCCCTTCGCTCGGCTCGGACGGGCCACGTCATGGTCGTGAAGACGGCCTGCCTCGTCAAGGCACCGCGCACACGGTCCCACCTGTGCGAATGGGACACTGACGGACGGATGGCCGGAACCCGACGGCGACACACAAGGACCTGGACGACGGAGGCGGACGATGGACGAGGCACGGGCGCGGGAGGTACTGGCCGCGGCGGGCGTGCCGGGCAGTGCGGCCCACGAGGCGCGACTGCTGGCGCTGGGCGAGAACGCGGTGTTCGCCGCCGGTGACCTGGTCGTCAAGGTCGGCCGTGACGCCGAGCTCCTCGACCGGGCGCGCCACGAGCTGGACGTCGCGGTGTGGCTCGCGGAGGCGGGCGTGCCCGCGGTGCGGGCCGCCGAGCCGAAGGCGCTGCTGGTCGAGGGGCACCCGGTGACGGTGTGGCACCGGCTGCCCGATGCCGTACGGCCCGCCGAGCCGAGGGATCTGGCCGAACTGCTACGGGTCGTGCACACCACGCCTCTTCCTCCTTTCGAACTGCCGGCCCGCGATCTGCTGGGCGGTGTGGAACGCTGGCTGCGGCACGCGGGCGATGCCATCGACCCCGCGGACGCGGCGTATCTGCGCGAGCGGCGGGACGGCTTCGCCGCGGAGGCCGCCGCCCTGACGCCGCGGCTGCCGCCCGGCCCGATCCACGGCGACGCGCTGCCCCGCAATGTGCATGTCGGCCCGGACGGGCCGGTTCTGGTCGACCTGGAGACGGTCTCCGCCGACCTGCGCGAGCACGATCTGGTGGTGATGGCGCTGTCGCATGACCGGTACGGACTCGCGGACGAGGCGTACGCGTCCTTCACCGAGACGTACGGGTGGGATGTCCGGGAGTGGGACGGGTGCTCGGTGCTGCGCGGCGCCCGGGAGACGGCCAGTTGTGCTTGGGTGGCCCAGCACGCACCGAGCAACCCGAAGGCACTGGCCGAGTTCGAGCGGCGAGTGGCGTCGCTGCGGGAGGGCGACGAGACGGTGCGGTGGTATCCGTTCTGAGGGCCGGGGCCCCGCCCGGTCAGACCGGCTCGTCCGCCAACTCCCGCAGGGGCCACGCCCCGTCCACCACAGCGGTCGCGTCACCCTTGCCGCGCAGGAAGCTCTGGAAGTCCGCCGCCCATTCCGCGTACCACTCGATCTGGCGGTGGTGCAGGTCCGCCGGGCCCAGGCCGGCGATCTTGGGGTGGCGGTCGGCTATCGCGCAGGCCAGCCGGGCCGCCGCCAGGGCGTCGGCCGTCGCGTCGTGGGCGGAGTCGAGGACCACGCCGTACTCCGAGCAGACCGCCTGGAGGTTGCGCTTGCCGCGGCGATAGCGGTCGACCCAGCGGTCGATGGTGTACGGGTCGATGACCGGGGCGGGGTCCACTCCGCCCAGTCGGTCGCGCAGGGACGGCAGTCCGTACCTCCGCAACTCGGCGGAGAGCAGGGTCAGGTCGAAGGCCGCGTTGTAGGCGACGACCGGCACGCCCGACTTCCAGTAGGAGGTGAGGACGTCGGCGAGGGCGTCCGCCACCTGGTCGGCCGGTCTGCCCTCGGCCGCCGCGCGTTCATTGCTGATGCCGTGCACCGCCACCGCGTCCTCGGGGATCGGCACCCCCGGGTCGGCCAGCCACTCGCGGCGGCCCATCGGCTCCCCGTCCCTGACCTCGATCACGGCCCCCGTGACGATGCGCGCCTCGCGCGGATCGGTGCCCGTCGTCTCCAGGTCGAAGCCGATCAGCAGCTCCCGGTGCCAGCCCATGGGCGGTCCCCCTTCTTGTGGTGCGTCCCCCGGTGGTGTCCCCCAGTGGTCTCCACCTTCGCATGCGCCACTGACAATCCGAGGAACGCGTTCCGCTTACGCCCGGCGGCGGCCGGGTGAACCGGCACAACCGCCCCACAGCGGGGCACCGTTCACGACACCGGCCGCGAATCCGCCCACATCACCTCGAACTCCTCGCGATAGGTGGGAAAGAGGCCGCTTTCGTCGATCTCGCCCGGCTTGACCGTCTTGCTGCCGTTGCGCAGCACGAACACCGGCGCCTCCATGCCACGGGTCCGGCGCAGATAGTTCTGCACGACCGCGATGCCGTCCGCCCCGTCGCCGTCGACCAGATACGCCGTGAAGCGGGGCGTCTCGTCGAAGACCTGGATCTCGAAGGCACCCGGGTCGCGCAGCCGGGCGCGCACCCGGCGCATGTGCAGGATGTTCATCTCGACGGCCCGGCTGAGCTCGCCGCGCTTGATGCCCAGTTCGCGCTCGCGCCGCTTGACCGCGCTGGAGGCCGGGTTGAGGAACAGCAGCCGCACCCGGCAGCCCGACTCGGCCAGCCGCACCAGCCGGCGGCCGGAGAAGTTCTGCACGAGCAGGTTGAGGCCTATGCCGATGGCGTCGAGGCGGCGGGCGCCGCCGAAGATGTCCTCGGCCGGGAACTGGCGCATCAGCCGCACCCGGTCCGGGTGGACGGCGACCACGTCGGCGTACCGGTCGCCGACCAGGTCCTCGACGGCGTCGACGGGCAGCCGGCGTGCCGACGGCACGTCACCGTCGGCGCCGAGCATCTCCAGCAGCCGGGCCGAGGCGCGCTCGGCCTGGTTCAGAACGGCCTCGGACAGGGCCCGGTTGCGGGAGACGACGTTCCGGGTGACCTCCAGCTCGTCCAGGGCGAGCTCGACATCCCGGCGGTCGTCGAAGTAGGGCTCGAAGCAGGGCCAGTGCTGCACCATCAGCTCGCGCAGCTGGGGCAGGGTGAGGAAGGACAGGACGTTGTCGTCGGCCGGGTCGAGCAGATAGCCCTTGCGGCGGCTGACCTCGCGTACGGCGACGGCGCGCTGCACCCATTCCTGCCCGGCGGGTCCGGCGGCGGCCACCACCCAGTCGTCGCCGTGGACGGGTTCGTAGATGGGCCGCAGTACGGCGGCCACGACCGCGCGCAGCCGCTGTTCGACGAGGTTCAGCCAGATGTAGGCGCGGCCGGCCCGCTGGGCGCGGGTGCGCACCTCGCGCCAGGCGTCGGCGTCCCAGTCCAGTTCCGGGCCGATCGAGCCCGTCGCGTCCATCGGCCGCGCCAGGGACACGGCACCGGTCGGGACGTCTGTGGAGTTCCCCTCGTGACCCTCGTCACCAGGGGGCAGCTCCAGCCCTCCCGAGCCCACCCGCGCACCGCCTTCCGCTCCCCCGAGCCTCCCGAGGGGCCTGGCCCCACCCAACGATCAAGGAAGGGTACTCCGGGAGCGGTCGGCGGTGCAGCCGGATGGGCAGGGTAGTTCTCAACCCCGGGGCTGCCAGTGCCCGTTCTGCCAGCCGAGCTCGGCCGGAGTGAGCGGATTCATAGCCGTGACGTCGCGCGGGGCGATGGAGAATCCCTGCCAGTGGACGGGCATGGGCTGCTGGTCCTCGTCCCGGGCTATGTGGTGGAAGCCGATGTTCGTCCAGACCACCGGGTGCTTGAGGGCCTGTCCGTTCACCCACTTGTCGACGGAGTCGCCGGCTCCGGCACCGCAGTCGCCGGGGTTGTGGCTGGCGAACAGCTCGCACTTGTTGTACTCGGTGAAGTACACGTCGTGCTTGGTGTAGCCGCGTCCCGGGTACTTGGTCGTCGGGCCGGGGACGATCTCGTAGGAGCGCGGGTGCCCGTCCTTGTTCTTGCCGGTCCCGCTGACCACACGCCACCAGCGGTAGTTCTTGCTGTCCCCGGCGAGTTCCTTGGTGACCTCGGTGCGGGTCGTCTTGGTGCTCGGGGCGCGCTGACCCGTGGCCGGGGCGGTGACGGTCGAGTCGTACTGCTCGATCTTGTCGGCGGTGGAGCCGTCGAGGGCGAAGTCGAGCCGCCAGAAGGCGTTGTGGCTGTGGCTGGTGGCCTTGGCGGCGCTCGCGCCCTTGCCGATCGGCCAGCCGCGGCCGTCCCCGGCGTCGTAGTCGTCCCACGACAGGCTGCCGGTGGCGCCGACGTTCATGGTGATCGTGCCGTCGTCCTGGAAGCGCCACTCGGTCATGTACTCGTACCAGCCGACCTGGTTCACGGTGTAGACGAGCAGGTCCTTGCCCTGGGCCTGGTAGACCTTGTTCGCGGTGTCGCCCTGCATGCGGTAGGCGTGGCCGCGGGAGCGGGTGGTGGTGCACAGGCCCTTGACGTTCGGGTCCTCGTTCCAGGAGTCCGGGACCTTGACCGTCTTGATGGTGCCGCCGGGGCACTCGCCGGGCGCCAGGTTCATCAGGCCCTGGGCGAAGTCGAACCCGGTCAGGTCGTCGTACTCGACGTTCCCGTCGTCGTACGGGACGTGGATCTGGCCGAGCCTGGCGCTGTTGAGGACCTTGATCGGCTTGGCTTCGCCCTTGGGCTGGTACGAGATGTTCTCCAGGACGAGGCCGGCCTTGCCGTCGTAGCGCCAGCACATCCGCCAGGTCGTGCCGGTGGAGAGCTTCTGCTCGATGCGGTGGGCGGCGCCGCAGTAGGGCGCGGCCGGCGCCGCGGGGGCGGCCTTCGGCTGGGCGGTGGCGGGTCCCGCGCCGGCCGTGACACCGGCGGCGAGCGTGGCCACGGTCAGGCCCGCGGCCGCCAGGGTGCGGACCTTGCTGTGTCTGTTCACGCGCATGACGAGATGACTCCCTGACATTGAGAGTGAGAGCGAGGAGAGCAGGTCAGCGGTCGAGCCGGGCGGCCTTGCGGGCGCTCAGGTCGATGACGATCGACCTCGCGTCGACCCACGGACCGTTCTTGATCTTCGGGAACAGCCGGACGCAGCGGTGCTCGCCGCACTGGTCGAGCACGGCGGGCTGGGCGCCCGGCGCGGCCCGGTAGACGGCGCCGCTGAGCTGCAGCTGGTCCGGGGAGGTGAGCTCCTTGCCGGTGGCGTCCCGGTAGTCGGCCTTCAGGTCCGCGCCCAGCGGGTCGGCGATCAGCAGCCTGGCCGCCTCTGCCTTCTCGTCGCCGCTCAGGGGCGGCTGGACGCCGTGCTGGGTGCCGGTCCGCACCACCTTGCCGGTGCCGAGGTCGACGGTCCTGGTGACGAGGGTGTCGTCCCGGTAGTCGTAGAACGTCACGTCGGCGCGTCGCGGCGCGTCCGGGTCGCCGACCTCGTCGGCCTCCGGTTCGGCGAGATCGACGCCGAGACGCTGCGGGCCGCGTTCCCCGTCGACGCCCTCACTGCTCTGGAGCAGCTGCCGGTTCAGGGCGATCTTCGCGACCCGTTCGATCTCGTCGTCGGTCAGCGGGTCGCGGCCCGTGCCCTTCTCCCCCTCGGCGGGCGCCTCCTCCACCACCCCCGGCGACACGGCCCGGTCCGCGCCGGACTCCTGCCGGACGGACTGCCCCGCCTGACCCGCCCTGGTCCCCGTTTCGTCCGCCCCCGCCGTGCCCGGCAGCGTGATCCCCACCATCACGGCTGTCCCGGCCACCGCGATGGCCGTACCGGCCACCAGCTTCCCCAAGTGACGGTGCACTATCTTGCGCACATCATCCCCTTACTCCCCTCATCAGCCCCGGGAGTGTGTTCTTTCCCCATTGATTCGGCATATCGCGTACGCACTGGTCACTCGGTAAGAGGGACATAAGTCATAGGAGGTTCCCTCACTTTCGGGGAGACTCGGGCCCAAGGCGTCCCCACCGGCGCCGCACACCTGAAAGAGTCGTATCCATGCAGGTCTGGCCTGGAGAGGCGTATCCACTCGGTGCCACGTACGACGGCGCCGGTACCAATTTCGCGGTCTTCACGGAGGCCGCGGACCGAGTAGAGCTGTGTCTGCTGCACGACGACGGCTCGGAGACGGCGATCGAGCTCCGGGAGAGCGACGCGTTCGTACGGCACGCGTACGTGCCGGGCATCATGCCGGGGCAGCGCTACGGCTTCCGGGTGCACGGCCCGTACGCCCCGGAGCGGGGGCTGCGCTGCAACTCCGCGAAGCTGCTGCTAGACCCGTACGCGCGCGCGATCAGCGGTTCGATCAGCTGGGGTGAGGAGGTGTACGGCTACCACTTCGACGAGCCCGACCGGCGCAACGACCTGGACTCGGCGCCGCACACGATGACGTCGGTCGTGGTCAACCCGTACTTCGACTGGGGCGACGACCGGCTCCCGCGCACCGGGTACCACCACACGGTGATCTACGAGGCCCATGTCAAGGGCCTCACCATGCGCCACCCTGGCCTGCCGGAGGAGCTGCGCGGCACCTACGCGGCCCTCGCCCACCCGGCGGTCATCGAGCACCTCACCGAGCTCGGGGTCACGGCCCTGGAGCTGATGCCCGTACACCAGTTCGTGAACGATCACCGACTGGTCGACATGGGCCTGAACAATTACTGGGGCTACAACACGATCGGTTTCTTCGCCCCGCACAACGCCTACGCGTCCTGGGGCGACCGGGGCCAGCAGGTCCTGGAGTTCAAGTCGGCGGTGAAGGCGCTGCACGAGGCCGGGATCGAGGTGATCCTCGACGTGGTCTACAACCACACCGCCGAGGGCAACCACCTGGGCCCGACGCTGTCCTTCAAGGGCCTGGACAACCCGCGCTACTACCGGCTCACCGACGACCCCCGCTACTACATGGACACGACAGGGACAGGGAACTCCCTGCTCATGCGGTCCCCGCACGTGCTCCAGCTGATCATGGACTCGCTGCGGTACTGGGTCACGGAGATGCATGTCGACGGGTTCCGCTTCGACCTCGCCGCGACGCTGGCCCGGCAGTTCCACGAGGTGGACCGGCTGTCGTCGTTCTTCGACCTGGTGCAGCAGGACCCGGTGGTCTCGCAGGTGAAGCTGATCGCCGAGCCGTGGGACGTGGGCGAGGGCGGCTACCAGGTGGGGAACTTCCCGCCGCTGTGGACCGAGTGGAACGGCAAGTACCGGGACACCGTGCGCGACCTGTGGCGGGGCGAGCAGCGCACCCTCGCGGAGTTCGCCTCACGGCTGACCGGCTCGTCCGACCTGTACCAGGACGACGGCCGGCGCCCGCTGGCCTCCATCAACTTCGTGACCTGCCACGACGGCTTCACGATGCACGACCTGGTGTCCTACAACGACAAGCACAACGAGGCCAACGGCGAGGACAACCGGGACGGCGAGAGCCACAACCGGTCCTGGAACTGCGGGGTCGAGGGCGAGACCGACGACCCGGACGTGCGGCGGCTTCGGGCCCGGCAGATGCGGAACTTCATCGCGACGCTGATGCTGTCCCAGGGCGTGCCCATGATCAGCCACGGCGACGAGTTCGCCCGCACCCAGCGCGGCAACAACAACGCGTACTGCCAGGACAACGAACTGGCCTGGGTCGAGTGGCCGGAGGGCGACGAGGAGGAAGGGGGACTCAAGCGGGAGCTGCTGGCCTTCACGCGCGCGATGGTGTGGCTCCGCCGGGACCACCCGGTCTTCCGCAGGCGGCGCTTCTTCCACGGCCGGCCCGTGGAGGGCACGCACGACGACCTGTCCGACATCGCCTGGTTCACTCCGGAGGGCCGGGAGATGACCCAGCGGGACTGGGACTCGGCGCGGGCGTCGGCGCTGACCGTGTTCCTCAACGGCAACGCGATCTCGGAGCCGGGCGCGCGCGGGGAGCGCATCTCCGACGACTCGTTCCTGCTGATGTTCAACGCCTCGCCGAAGACGCTGGAGTTCGTCGTGCCGGTCGACCACGGGCGGCAGTGGCAGGTCGTGGTCGACACGGCTCGTGCCGACGGTGTGCCGGAGGACAGCGGCGAGAAGGTGCAGGCCGGGGACCGGCTGACCCTGACCGACCGGAGCCTCACGGTGCTCCAGCGGCCCGTGTAGCCGCACCCGCGGCCTCGCCTCGCGCCGGCGGCGCGTCGTCCGGAAAGGGCCACTCGTCCGGGCGACGCGCGGCGCACCCGGCGCGGGCGATGACAGATACGGCGGCGGGGCGGGTACGTACGGTTCATGACACCTGAGCGTCCTGACCCGGTGGTGCCCACGGCCACGTACCGGCTGCAGCTGCAGCCCGACTTCCCCTTCGGGGCCGCGGCGGCCGTGGTGCCGTACCTGGCCTCGCTCGGCGTCTCGCATCTGCATCTGTCCCCCGTCCTGGAGGCCGTGCCGGGCTCGACGCACGGCTATGACGTCGTCGACCACGCGCGCGTGCGTGCGGAGCTGGGCGGCGAGGAGGGGCTGCGGGCGCTGGCCCGCACGGCGCGTGAGCACGGGCTCGGCCTGGTGGCGGACATCGTCCCGAACCACATGGCCATGGCCCCGCGCCACAACCGTGCCCTGTGGGAGGTGCTGCGCGAGGGCCCCAAGTCGCCGTACGCCCGCTGGTTCGACATCGACTGGGAGGCGCAGGACGGCCAGGTGTTGCTGCCGGTGCTCGGCGGACCGCTGGGCGAGGTGCTCGGGGAGCTGCGCGTCGACGGTGACGTCCTGCGCTACTACGACCATGTGTTCCCGCTGCGCGAGGGCACCGAGGACCTGCCGCTGCCGCATCTGCTGGACGCGCAGTGGTACCGCCCGGTGTGGTGGCGGCTGGCCCGGACCGAGCTCAACTACCGGCGGTTCTTCAGCATCTCGGAGCTGATCGGGGTGCGGGTGGAGGACCCCGAGGTGTTCGAGGCCACCCACGGCAAGATCCTCGAGCTGCTGCACGAGGGCGTGATCGACGGGCTGCGCGTCGACCATCCGGACGGGCTCGCCGACCCCGACGGCTACCTCAGGCGGCTGCACGAGGCGACGGGCGGCCGCTGGACGGTGGTGGAGAAGATCCTGGCCGACGGTGAGCACCTGCCGGCGTCCTGGCCCGTCGCGGGGACCACCGGCTACGACGCCCTGCGGCATGTGGACGGGCTCTTCACGGACCCGGCCGGGTTCGGGGACCTCCTGGGGCAGTACCGGCGGTTCGCTGCCCCGCAGACGGACCGGGGCGGGCAGTGGGAGGCGACGGTGCGGCGGGCGGCGTACAAGGTCCTCACGCACGAGCTGGCCACGGAGATGGACCGGCTGACCCGGGTGGCGGGCCGGCTGTGCGCGACCTCGCCGGAGCCCGCCCTGCGCGACCGCGCGCCCTGGGCGCTGCGCACGGCGCTCCAGGAGCTCCTGGTCCGCATGGACGTGTACCGGCCCTACGAGTCGGGCGACGCCGCGTCCGTGGTCACCGAGGAGGCCGCGGCAGAGGCCCGGCAGGCCTTCGCCGTGCCCGAGGAGGCTGGCGCGGTGGACGTCGTACGGGACCTGGTGCTGGGGCGGTACGGCGACGGGCCCGCGCAGGTGGAGTTCCGGACCCGGTTCGCGCAGACCTCGTCGGCGCTGCGGGCGAAGTCCGTGGAGGACACGGCGTTCTACCGGTACGTGCCGCTGCTGTCGGCGACCGAGGTGGGCGGGAATCCCGGCGCTCCCGCGCTGTCGCCGGAGGAGTTCCACGCGTACTGCGCGCGCGTGCAGCGCGACTGGCCGGTGGGCGGGACGGTCGCCTCGACCCACGACACCAAGCGCAGCGGCGATGTCCGGGCGGCGCTGAACGTGCTCACCGAGTGCCCGGACCGCTGGGCGGACGTCCTCGCCGAGGTGACGCGCACCGGCGAGGGCGTGCCGGACGCGCAACTGGCGTGGGCGGCCTGGCAGACGGTGTTCGGTCTTGGCCCGGAGCCGGGGTCGCCCGAGCGGGTGCAGGGCGCGCTGCTGAAGCATGTGCGCGAGGCGGGCCTGTACACGAGCTGGACCGAGCAGGAGCCGCCGTACGAGGAGGCGGTGGCGCGGTTCGTGGCGGCCGGGCCGTGCGGGGCGCCGGCCGAGCGGGTGGCGGCCTTCCGGGAGGCCCTGGAGCCGCACATCCGGGCGAACGTGCTGGGCACGGCCCTGGTCCAGCTGACGATGCCGGGGATCCCGGACGTCTACCAGGGCACGGAGGCCGAGTACCGGGCGCTGGTCGACCCCGACAACCGGCGGGCGGTGGGCTTCCCGCCCGAGGAGCCGGACGGGACCTCCGGGGAGAAGGCCGCGGTGACACGGGCGGCCCTGGGGCTGCGGGGGCGGCGGCCCGATGCCTTCGGTGACACGGCGACGTACACGCCGCTGGCCGCCGAGGGCCCGGCGGCGGCGTACTGCGCGGCGTTCGCCCGCTCCGGCGAGGTGCTCACGGCCGTGACGCGGCTGTCGCTGCGGCTGGCGGAGGCGGGCGGCTGGCGGGACACCTGGCTGCCGCTGCCGCCGGGGCGCTGGGCGGATGCGCTGGAGCCGGGCCGTGAGTTCACCGGGCACGCACGCGTGGAGGAGCTTTTCGCGGTGCTGCCGGTGGCTCTGCTGGAGCGGGTGGGCGATTGAGGGCGGGCTGATCGCGGCGTGGCAAAGAACATCGCGCCCCCAGCGCCCCGCTCAGGCAACCGCCGGGCCGTCCTCGGGGCAGTCCTCGTACGCGCGCAGCGGTGCGGCGGGAGCCATGCGCGGGTGGGGCCACGCCGAGCGCAACAGGTCGATGAAGGCCGCCGCCGCGCCGGTCGGTGGTACGCGGGAGAAGACCGTCAGCGTGCGCTTCCACGGCGGTTCGTGGGCCAGGACGACGCAGTCCTCACCGACCGCGTCGCGTACGAGGTGGGAGGGCACGGCGCAGACGCCGACCCCGGCGGCGGCCATCCGTACCGCCGTGGAGCTGTGCTCGGTGAACACGGCGGTGCGCGGCGTGAATCCGGCCCGGCCGCAGGCCCAGTCGAGGAATCGCTCGCCCTGGACGACGGGTTCCATGGCGCAGCGCACCCAGGGCCGGTCGGCGAGTTCGGGCAGCGTCACCGTCGTCCGGCCGGCGAAGCGGTCGTCGAAGGGCACGACCAGGACGATGTCCTCCTCGCCGACCGCCACGACGGTGCCGGGCCAGCCGGCGGGTGCCGGGCCGACGGCGAGGTCGGCGGTGCCCCGCTCGACCTGTTCCTCCAGAGCCTCGGAGGAGGCGTACTCGTGCAGGTGCAGCAGGACGCGCGGGTGGGCGGCGCGCCAGCGGGCGAAGACGTCCGGGAGGACGCCGACCGCTACGGAGTGGACGGCGGCGATGTGCAGTTCGCCGCCCTCGGCGCCGGCGGCGGCGCGGGCCGCGCGGCGGGCCTGGGCGGCGCTGCGCACGGCGAGCTCGGCGTGCGGCAGGAAGGCCCGGCCCATCGGCGTCAGCCGCACGCCGCGCGGCAGGCGCTCCAGGAGCGCACCGCCGACCGAGCGTTCCAGGGCCTTGATCTGGTGGGAGAGCGCGGGCTGTGAGACATGCAGGACCTCCGCCGCCCGGGTGAAGGACGCCTCTTCGACGACGGTCACGAAGTACTCCATCTGCCGCAGGCTCAAGACCCCTCCCATAAACGCCCTGCATCGACCCCACAAGAACATTGCCTTGGACTCATGGCAAGGGACGGGCGGAGGCTGAGGGCATGAACTCATCGGACGCCACCTCGTCGGACGTCATCGTCATCGGCGGCGGCACCGGCGGCTACAGCACCGCCCTGCGTGCCGCCGCCCTCGGTCTCGACGTCGTGCTCGTCGAGCGGGACAAGGTCGGCGGGACGTGTCTGCACCGCGGCTGCGTCCCGAGCAAGGCGATGCTGCACGCGGCCGAACTCGTCGACGGCATCGCGGAGGCACGCGAGCGCTGGGGGGTGAAGGCGACCCTGGACGCGGTCGACTGGCCGGCGCTGGTGGCCACGCGCGACGACATCGTCGCCCGCAACCACCGGGGCGTGGAGGCCCATCTCGCGCATGCGGGCGTGCGGGGTGTGAGGGGCAGCGCCCGGCTGACGGGACCGCGTTCCGTGCGGGTGGAGGGCGCTGCCGCCGGCCGGGGCGCGCGGGACTTGACCGCCCGCCGCGGCATCGTGCTCGCGACCGGCTCACGCCCGCGCGCGCTCCCGGGGCTGGAGCCGGACGGCCGGCGTGTGGTGACCAGCGACGACGCCCTCTTCGCACCCGGGCTCCCGGCGTCCGTGCTGGTGCTCGGGGGCGGCGCGATCGGCGTGGAGTACGCCTCGTTCCACCGCTCCATGGGCGCGGAGGTCACTCTGGTCGAGGCCGCCGACCGGATCGTCCCGCTGGAGGACGCCGACGTGAGCCGTCATCTGACCCGCGGTCTGAAGAAGCGCGGCATCGACGTCCGGGCGGGCGCCAGGCTCCTGGACGCCGAGGTCCTCGACGACGGCGTGCGCGCACGGGTGCGCACCGCGCGGGGCGAGACCGTGAAGGTCGAGGCGGAGCGGCTGCTGGTGGCGGTGGGGCGGGCCCCGGTCACCGACGGCCTGGACGTGGCCGCCGCGGGCCTCACCACGGACGAGCGGGGTTTCGTCGTGCCGGCCGACTGGGCCCGGCTGGAGACGGCCGTGCCCGGGATCCACATCGTGGGCGACCTGCTGCCGCCGCCGTCGCCGGGGCTGGCCCACGCGTCGTTCGCGGAAGGGCTGCTGGTGGCCGAGACGCTGGCCGGTGTGCCGTCCCTCCCGGTGGACTACGCGGCCGTGCCCCGGGTCACGTACTCGTCGCCGCAGACCGCGGCCGTGGGGCTGAGCGAGGCCGAGGCACGCGCGCGTGGACACGACGTGGTGGCGAACAGCATGCCGCTGACCGCCGTCGCGAAGGGCATGGTGCACGGGCAGGGCGGCATCGTGAAGGTGGTCACCGAGGGGGGCGGCGGGCGGGTGCTGGGTGTACACCTGGTGGGCCCGCACGTGTCGGAGATGATCGCCGAGAGTCAGCTGATCGTCGGCTGGGACGCCGAACCCTCGGACGTGGCCCGGCACGTCCATCCGCACCCGACCCTGTCGGAGGCGGTCGGCGAGGTGTTCCTGACCCTGGCCGGACGCGGGCTCCACCAGCAGTGACACCGCTCCGGTGACGCCACGCCCTCAGCAGGGGCCACACACCGTTCACGGCTCCCGCCGCACTCCCGCCGTCGGTGCTTCCGGGCGCCCCCTGGAGGCTCCCCGGCCGTGCTCTTGACACCGCACCATGGCCGTGGGGTACTGCGACTGCGAACTCGGGCGGATGTGACGGGGGTGAGTGTCCTGCCGGAGCTGCGCTACCCGACGGTGACCGAATTGGTCTCTGCTGCCCGGGCGTTGACCGCTCACCGCCCTGGAGTGTGCACCCTGCGGCAGGTGGGTGCCTCGCGGGCCGGCAGACCTCTGCACCTGCTGTCCGTGGGCCACGCCCGCCGAGCCGTACTGGTGGTCGCCGGCGCCCACGCCAACGAGCCGACCGGCTCCTGCACCCTGCTCGCACTCGCCCGGCGGGTGCTGGCGCAGCGGGAGTTGCGGGACGGCATGTCCTGGCACTTCCTGCTGTGCGCGGACCCCGACGGGGCGAGCCTGCATGTGACACCGGCGCCGCGCAGCCTGTTCGACTACCACCTCGGCTTCTTCCGCCCCGCGGGCCCGGAGCAGCCGGAGTGGGCGCCGTCCGTGCTGCCGCCCGACCGGCTGCCGCCCGAGACCCTGGCCCTGACGGGCGTCATCGACGAGTTGCGGCCCTATCTCCAGGTGACCCTGCACGGCACGGATCTGGGCGGCAGCTGGGTGCAGCTGACGAAGGACGTGCCCGGGCTGGCCGAGCCGTTCGTCAAGTCCGCCGCGGAGTTGCACATCCCGGTGGAGACCGGTGCCTCGGACGCCGCGGGCTGGCCGGCCTCCGGGCCGGGGGTGCATGTGATGCCCGCGCCGGGGATCGGTCCGGCGTACCCGAGCCTGCCGGACGACGCGCGGCACAGCACCTGGTTCCACGCCCATCGGTACGGCGGTCTGACCGCGGTGGTCGAGGTGCCGATGTGGGCGAGCGACCTGGTGGACGACCCGGCTCCGCATCCGGCCCCGGCGGCGGCGATCGGCCGGCTCGCGGGCCGGCTGCAGCGCGACGCGCTGGAGGTGACGCGCGTGCTCGACGGCGCGCTGCCCCGGCTGGCGGACCTGGACGGGCCGTTGCTGCGGGCCGCGCAGTGGGGTCTGGAGCTGGTGCCGGGGCTTGCCGCCGACCTGGTCCACACCCCGCCCGCCGACCGCACCATGGCGTACGTCGGCAGTGTGGACGCGTTCGTGCGGCGCGTGCCGCTGCGGGCGGCGGCCATGCTGCTGCGGGTGCTGCGCGGGACCGACGAACGGGCGGCCAAGCAGCTCGAGGAACTGGTCGCGACCTGGAGCGACGCTTTCGCGGAACGTTTCCGCGCCCGCTGGGTGCCCTTGGAGCACCAGGTCGAGCACCAGTCCCGCACGGTGGTCGCGGCGGCGCTGCACGCGCGCGAGGGGGCGTCGTAGGCCCCTGCGGCGTTCAGTCGCGCCGCATCGGCACCGCCGCCCCGGCCTCCCGGGCGCCTGTGTGCCGCGCGGCCAGCTCGGAGGCACAGAGCACCACGCGTGCCTGGTACTCCGCCTGGCGTGCCACCGGGATCCAGCGCGCCCCGCAGCCGTCGCGGTAGTCGGCGCAGCACTCGTCGATCAGCCGGTCCAGCTCCGGCAGGGCCCCGGCCGGGTCGCGGCCCGCCGCCCGCACGAGCTGGTGCAGCAGCCCCGCGGTGCGCAGCACCAGCCGTCGCCCGGAGATGCGCAGGGCGGCCAGGTGGGCGGTGGTCAGGGGCGGGAGGGGGTGGGCCGCGCCGTCGCCGGTCTCGGGGTCCCAGGCGTCGGCGAGGCCGGGGCAGACCAGTAAATAGTCGTCGACCGGGGCGAGCAGGCGCGCCGCTTCGGGCACGTGGGCCAGGTGCGGGCGGATCCGGGCCAGCAGGTGCCGCAGGAGCCCCGTGTCATGGCGCAGGGCGCGGCTGACGGCCCGTAGCACCGCGTCCTGGTCGGCGGGCGGGGAGCCGTCCGACACGGCCGCCACGCCCCACATGGGCGCCTCGACGACCGCGGTGACGGTGCCGTGCCGGTGCGGGTGGAACCACGTCGACTCGACGGCCGCCTCCGTGATGGCCGCGGCGAGGCCGGCCCGGCGCGGCGGCGGGATCCGGTAGACGGCGGGCCCGAGGCCGGGCCAGTACAGGGCGTCGTACGCGCCGAGTTCGCGGGGAATGCCGAGCCGGGCGGCGATGCGGGCGAGACGCGGGGCGAGGCCGGGCAGGTCGCGGGTGAGCTCGACGAAGCCGCCGCCGATGTCCACGCCGTGCAGGGAGCACTGGAGGAACGGGCGCAGCTCGTCCTGGACGTCGAGCAGCGCACGGGTCTCGGGCAGGGCGGCGCCGGCCGCGCCGTCGGGCAGCCACTCGGGCTGTTCGAGGAAGCCGGGCCGGAAGAAGTTCCGGAAGTACCGGCCGAGGGTGTACGGGCCGGTGAGCCAGCCCTCGTTGCGGCGCAGCCCGTCCGGGTCGAGGCAGAGCAGCAGGTTCCAGGTGGCGTCGGCGCCCTCGGTGAGCCGTGCGTCGGCCAGGGCACGCTCGGCCAGGCGCAGCACGGTGGCGCCGCCCACGGGTTCGTTGGCGTGCGGGCCGGCGACGACCAGGGCCTGACGGCTGCCGTGCCCGACGGAGAGCAGCCACAGGGGGGTGCCCGCGCGGGAGGTGCCGATCCGGCGCAGCCGGGCGTCACGGGGGTGGCGGGCGACGAGGGCTGCGGCCCGGGCGCCCAGTTCGTCGACGGTCGGAAAACGCGGGAGGGGCGGCAGGGCACACCTCCCCCATGCGGTGCCGTCGCTTCACCAGGTGTAGATGGCGTACGCACAGTGAGTCACGACTTCAGGGGTACGTCAACACCATGGACGGCAACGGGTTTTGAGCCACCCCTGACGGACGGGCAGCCGACAACTCCCAGGCCGGAGCCCGGGAGTGCCTCGGTTTCAGGTCAGCCGGACGCCGGCCGGACCCCGGTCAGCCGGAACGTCATCTGCCCGAAGCCGACCTGGTCGCCCTCGCGGACGAGGGCCGCGCCGACGACCCGCCGGCCGTTCACGGTCGTGCCGTTGGTGGAGCCGAGGTCGCGCAGGACCCACATGCCGCCCTGGTGGCGGAGTTCGGCGTGCACGCGGGAGACGGTCTCGTGGTTGAGGCGCAGCCCGCTGGCGGGGTCGCGGCCTATGCGCAGCGGATGGCCGTTCGCCGGGTGCGGCAGCAGCAGCTTGGGCAGCCGCTCGGCCTGCCAGGCCCGGCGCAGCCGCACGGTGAACCCGGAGACCGCCTCGACGGTGCCGAACACCATCCGGGAGAGCCGGCTCTCCGTGGGCAGGTCCGCGGTGAGCACGGCGAGCTCGTCCGGGCGGCGGGCGGCCAGCGCCAGCTCCATGCGACGGACGAACGTGTCGTGGGACAGGCGGCCCATGGCGACGCCGTCACGGAGCACCTTCAGCGCCCTGTCGCGCTCCACGTCGGAGAGCCGCGCGGGGTACGTGTTGAACTCGAAGGACGACGTCACGCTGGTGATTGTCGGGCAGCGCGGCCGGGCTGTCCAGAAAACGGGAAAACGGCCGCCACGCGCGCGTACCCGGCGACACCTGCCGCAAAAGGGAGGATGCGCCAGCGGATTGATCTCTTTTGACGCACCATGGACGGGCTACATCACGGTGAGCAGACGAAGGGGAACCGTCCGTGCAGTTCGAGGTGTGGGCACCGCAGGCCGGCCGAGTGACGCTCCAGTGCGACGGCGTGACGCACGCGTTGGAGCGCGATCCGGAACGGCCGGGGTGGTGGCGGGGCGAGACCGAGGCGCGCGACGGGTCCCGGTACGGCTTCGCGCTGGACGAGGGGCCCGTGCTGCCCGATCCGCGCTCGCGGCGGCAGCCGGACGGCCCGGACGGGCTGAGCGCGGTCGTCGACCACGAGCGGTACGCGTGGCGCGCGCGGTGGACCGGGCGGCCGCTGCCCGGCGCGGTGCTGTACGAGCTGCACGTGGGGACGTACACGCGCGAGGGCACCCTGGACGCGGCCGCCGAGCGGCTCGGCCATCTCGCCGAACTGGGCGTCACGCATGTGCAGCTGATGCCGCTGTGCCCCTTCCCCGGCACGCACGGCTGGGGGTACGAGGGCGTCTCGCTGTGGGCGGTGCACGAGCCGTACGGCGGACCCGAGGCGCTGAAACGCTTCGTCGACCGGGCCCACGAACTCGGCCTGGGCGTGGTCCTCGACGTGGTGCACAACCACTTCGGCCCGTCCGGCAACTACCTGCCGGTCTTCGGGCCGTATCTCACGGACACGCACCACACGCCCTGGGGCGCCGCGGTCAATCTGGACGCTCCCGGGTCGGACGAGGTGCGCGCCTTCCTCGTCGGCAGCGCGCTGGCGTGGCTGCGCGACTACCGGATCGACGGGCTGCGCCTGGACGCGGTGCACGCGCTGGTGGACACCCGGGCGCGGCACTTCCTGGAGGAACTGTCGTCGGCCGTGGACGCTTTGGCCGCCGAGGTGGACCGGCCGCTGTTCCTGGTCGCCGAGTCGGACCTCAACGACCCGCGGCTCATCACCTCCCGCTCGGAGAACGGCTTCGGGCTGCACGCGCAGTGGAACGACGACTTCCACCACGCCCTGCACACCACGCTGACCGGCGAGTCGCAGGGCTACTACGCCGACTTCGCGCGCGCTGGGCTCGGCGGGCTCGCCAAGACCCTCAGCGGCGGCTGGTTCCACGACGGGACGTACTCGAGCTTCCGCGAGCGGCACCACGGACGCCCCCTGGACCGCACGCGCGTGGCCGCGCACCGGCTCCTCGGCTACAGCCAGACCCACGACCAGGTCGGCAACCGCGCCCAGGGGGACCGGCTTTCGGCCCAGCTCTCCCCGGGGCTGCTGGCCTGTGCGGCGACGCTGACGCTGACGGCGCCGTTCACGCCGATGCTCTTCATGGGCGAGGAGTGGGCGGCCGGCACGCCCTGGCAGTTCTTCACCGACCACACCGACCCGGAGCTCGCCGACGCCGTACGGCGGGGCAGGCGGCGGGAGTTCGCGGCGCACGGCTGGAAGGAGGAGGACGTGCCCGACCCGCAGGATCCGGCGACCCGAGACCGCTCCTGCCTCGACTGGTCCGAACCGGAACGCGAGCCGCACGCGCGCGTGCTGGCCTGGTACCGGCGGCTTCTCGCCCTGCGTCACGAGCAGCCCGATCTGACCGACCCCGACCTCGCCGACACCAAGGTGGCCTGCGACGAGCAGCGTCGCTGGATCGCCTTCCGGCGCGGGGACGTCCTCGTCGCGGTGAACCTGGCGCGGGAACCGGCGACGCTGTCGCTCGGCGTGGCGCACGCGCGCGTCCTGGCCGCGTGGGAGCCGGTCGAGACGCCCGGGGCCGACGGGGTGGTGCGGCTGCCCGGGGAGTCGGGCGTGGTGCTGCTGCAGGAGTGAGGCGGCTGCGGCGGCGCCCGGCTACAGGGCGTCGTCGTCCGTCTCGCGCAGGTCCGTCACGCGTTCCAGCAGGATCGGCTCCCAGGCGTGGCGCAGCCGCGTCCGCGACACCGTGAGCCGGCCCGCGTCGCCGCCCGTGAGGGCCTCGGCGAGCTGGACGACGGTGTCGCAGCGGGCGAGCCACAGGCCGCGCAGACAGGGCCGGGCGCCGTAGCCGGCGAGGGTGGCGGCGCGTACGGCGGCGGGTGAGCCGACGGCGAGCGCGAGTCCCGCGATGTCCTCGGCCGGGTCGCCGACGACCGCGCCGGCCCAGCCGAGGACGCCGCGCACCCGGCCGTCGGCGCTGACCACGAGGTGGCCGCCGGTGAGCGCGTGGTGGGTGAGGACCGCCGAGCCGGACTGTGCGGCGAGCTGGGCCGCGGCCGCCTGGGTGAGCTGGTGCAGGCGTGCGGCGTCGAACTCGTCGGCGTCGGCGCAGAGTTCGGCGGCGCGTACGGCGGCCCGGCGCAGCGCCTCCAGGGAGCGCGGCGCGGCGCGCGGCACACCGAGGGTCTCTGCCTGCCGGACCGGCACCTCGCGCAGCCCGGTGAGCAGTGCCGCGAGGTCGGCCTCGCCGACGGCGGACACATCGTGCTCCTCCCCCGAGCCGCCGGGCACCTTGGTGTCCAGGGTGTAGGTCAGCCCGGCCGCCCA
The DNA here is from genome assembly GCF_053643595.1 of Streptomyces sp. NPDC055506. Lineage (NCBI taxonomy): Bacteria > Bacillati > Actinomycetota > Actinomycetes > Kitasatosporales > Streptomycetaceae > Streptomyces > Streptomyces sp. NPDC055506. Next base: position 49,276 of record NZ_JBSHKH010000046.1, read on the forward strand.
CTCGCCGTGCGCCACGCTGGCCGGCACCGCGACCGGGATGTGCGGGCGGACGAGGTCGCGCAGGCGCAGTTCGCGGCGCTGGCGCACGGTGGCGTCGCGGTCGGGGGCGAGGCGCAGCACATGGCGGGTGCCGACCCACCAGGTGGCGGGTTCGGCGCCCTGGGTGGCGGGCCGGACGTCGGGTCCGGTGCCTTCCCTTCCCTGCTTGGTCTCCTTGCCGTCCTTGAGGAGGGAACGGACCAGCCGGCGGACGGTGTCCGCGGTGGGTGTCGGTGCCTGGGTCATGGTCGCGCCGTTGCCGTTCGGGAGGCGTGGTGGGGGCATGGTGGCGTCACTCCACTATGACCAGCTCGCGGGAGGTGGTGTTCAGGCGCCGCCCGCCGTCCTCGGTGACGGTCACGATGTCCTCGATGCGCACGCCGAACCGGCCCGGCAGGTAGATGCCGGGTTCCACGGAGAAGCACATGCCGGGCACGAGGGGCCGCCGCTCGCCCTCGATCATGTACGGCGGTTCGTGGGTGGTGACGCCGATGCCGTGTCCGGTGCGGTGGATGAAGTACTCGCCGTAGCCGGCGTCGGCGATGACCGCGCGGGCGGCCCGGTCGACGTCCTGGCAGCCTGCGCCCGGCCGCACGGCGCGGAAGCCGGCCTCCTGGGCGGCGCGCACGATGTCGTGCACGCGGCGTTCCTCGTCGGTGGGTTCGCCGACGTGGACCGTGCGGGAGGTGTCGGAGCCGTAGCCGTCCCGCAGGCCGCCGAAGTCGAGCACGACCATGTCGCCGCGTTCGATGACGCGGTCGCCCGCCTCGTGGTGCGGGTTGGCGCCGTTCGGGCCGGAGGCGACGATGGTGAAGTCGACCTGCTCGTGTCCGTGCCGGCGCAGATGCCGGTCGAGGTCCGCCGCCACCTCGGATTCCCGGCGGCCGGCGAACGGGACGTTCCGGATCTCCTCGAACGTCGCGTCGGCGGCGGCTCCCGCGGCCGCCATGAGCTCCAGTTCGGCCGCGTCCTTGACGGCGCGCAGCATCGGCAGGGCCTCGGTGAGCGAGGCGTAGGAACTGGCGGGCATGGCCTGCCGCAGCGCCAGCAGGTGCAGGGCCCAGGCGTTGTCGCTGATGCCGAAGCGGCCCGAGGCGTCGAGGAGGGCGGCGGTGGCGGCGTAGGGGTCCTTGCCGTCGGTCCAGTCGCGCAGGGTCAGGGCGGGCGCGCCGGCCGCCTTGTGCGCGTCCGGGGCCTCCAGGGCGGGGACGACGAGGACGGGTTCCTGCCCGGCGGCGAGGACCAGCAGGGTGAGCCGTTCGGTGACCGCGGGGGGCGTGTAGCCGGTGAGCCAGACCAGGTCCGGTCCGGGGGCCACCAGCAGGCCCGCGAGACCCGCCTCGGCGGCGTCCCGCGCGGCGCGCTCCATGCGGGCCCTGTAGTCGTCGGCGGTGAAGGACGCGGCCGTGCTTCCGGTCATCCGGGCCTCCCAGGACGGGCGAAGGGGCTACGGGCAGACATCCTGCCCGGCCGGAGGGGGCGGCGCGAGCCGTCTGCGGACATCATCCGAACATCACCACTAACGGCAGATGATTGCCCATCCATTAGCGCTAATGCTTAGATTCACTGCATCCATTACCCGCTCGAACGAGGGGACGTACGGCCGTGCTCGTACTCGCACACATCAGCGATCTGCATCTGGACGGGAGCGCGCGGGCGACGGAGCGCGCCGAGCGCGTCCGCGACCGGTTGCGGGAACTGCCGGGCCGGGTCGACGCGCTGCTGGTGACCGGGGACATCGCCGACCACGGCACGGAGCCGGAGTACGAGGAGGCGGCCCGCCTGCTCGGGCTGCGCGACGGCGACGCCCCGTTCCCCGTGCTGACCTGCCCGGGCAACCACGACAGCCGCGTGCCCTATCGCAAGGCGCTGCTGGGCCTGCCCGGGGCCGAGGGGCCGGTCAACAGCGTGCAGGTCTTCGACGACGGCGCCGTGCTGATGTGCGACTCCAGCGTCCCGGGGAGCGACGACGGGGAGCTGGACGAGGAGACGTACGACTGGATCGAGGCGACCCTGGACGAACTCGACGGGGACCTTCCGGCCCTGCTCGCCTTCCACCACCCGCCGGTGGCGCTGCACCACCCCCTGCCCGACTCCTGCCGGCTGCGTCATGCCGACCGGCTGGCCGGCCTGCTGGCACGCCGGCCCGAGATCGCCGGCCTGATCACCGGCCACGCCCACACCCCCGCCGCCACCTCGTTCGCGGGGCGGCCGCTGGTCACCGGCCCCGGCGTGACGTGGACGCTGCGGCTGCCCTGGGAGGGCGATCAGGTCGCGGACCGGGACGCGCCGCCCGGACTCGCCTTCCACGTCCTGGACGACACGGGGCGGCTCACGAGCCACTTCCGGGTGGTCACGTGACGACGGCCGGTACGACCGTCAGCTGCTCGTAGCCACCGCTGCGGTGCCGCACCGTCAGCCGGACCTCGGAACCGGGCCGGGCACGGGCGACGGCCCGGGCCAGGTCGGCGGCCGTGTCGATGCGGGTTCTGCCGAAGACGAGGAGCAGGTCGCCGCGCTCCAGGCCCGCCGCGTGTCCCGGGCCGGGGACATGGATCCCGACGACCACGGCTCCCGGCTTCCCGGCGTCCATGACCTGCACGCCGAGGGTCACGGCGGCGGGCAAGGACGCGGCGGCGGACGGCGAGGGGCCGGGGGCCGTCGGCTTGCGCCACCCTCGCGGGTCGAGGACTCCGCCCGTGCCGGTCATCGTGACGCCCGCTACCCCGAGGCCGATCCCGGAGAGGACGAGGACCGCGCCCAGGAAGGCGGCGAACAGCGCGTTGACGAGCCGCCGGCCGCGCCGCCGGGCGGTGCGCGGGCGCGGCCGGGCCGGACCGGCCTCAGTGGCCGCCGCCGTCGCGTCGGGTTCCTGACCGGGCATCGGCTTGGGTCGCAGCGCGGTCTGTTCCATGGCTCGCCTCCGGGTGGTGCCGATCGCCTCCGGCGGATGCGGAACGATCACGGCTGGTGCTCTACCCGGCACCTCGGCACGCGACGAGCCACGAACGAGTGAGACTGACCGGCGCCGGAAGCGGCCATGGAGTCCTGTCAGGGGATCGGATCAGCCCGTGTGGCCCTCCCCGTGGCCGCCCTGGGCCCCGCCATGGTCGAACCGCATCATGCCCATGTCCTCGTGAGGGGGATTCCAGCCCATGTGGGCTGAGGTTCACGGGCGCTCGAACGGCGAGTGGCCGTTGTCACCCCTCCAGCACCGGCTGTTCGCCGGGGGCGGGGGATCCCGCCCTGTCCTGCCGCGAGTTGATACTGGCGTTGGTGTCCGCGTTGCAGGTGAAGCCGCAGGAGGAACAGACGAACTCGGCTTGGCTCTTACGCGAGTTGCAAGGTGGAAACCCCCGTGTGGTGCGTTGTCTGTTCACCTCACACAGGAAGACCCCCGGCGCGCCGCCGGGGGGTCCGTGATGCCCCGTTCCGAGTCGATCTGGCCTGAAAACGCCGCCTCAGCCGAGAGCGGGCACGGGCACGGCGGGGGCCCGGTCCGGGAGGAACCCGTGGGCGCGCCGGGCCAGCCAGGGTGCCTTGTAGCGGTCCACCTCGCGGTGCCAGTGCAGGATGCCCGCCAGCCAGTTCCGCAGGTCCGCGACGTACTCCCCCATGATGGCGCGGGCCTCGTCGGAGAGCTGGAAGTCGTCGTACAGGACGGGCAGTTCGTGCTCGACCACATGCTCGAACTGTCGCATGCGCTGGCTCATCAGGTCGTGCACGATGCCGAGCGCGGCCGGGTAGTCACAGCCGAAGAAGGACTGCACGACGAGGATCGCGTTGTGGATCTCGCCCTCGTACTCGATCTCCTTCTGGTACGAGAACACGTCGTTGGTCAGGCACGCGAAGTCGATCGCGGCGTTCTCCAGGGAGCGGACCGGGCCGCTGCGGTAGACCTCGGGCGGGACGGCCGGGCCGTGCCCCATCCGGCACAGGCTGAGGGTGAGGTCGGAGCCGAAGGTCGCGCGGCGCATCTCCAGGTAGTCGACCGGGTCGGGGACGCGGTTCTGCAGCTGGTTGGACAGTTCCCAGACCCAGCTCTCGGTCATGACGTTGACCGAGTCCTTCAGGGTGCGCCGCGCCTCGGGCGTCATGTCCGCGGTGGTGCGCAGCCACAGGTCGACCAGCCCGCGCTCCATGGCGTCGGCCGGGACCGGCGGCGTCTCGCCGTCGACCGGCATGCAGTCGGACAGCCGGGCCGTGGTCAGCCGGGCGGCGGCCAGATCACGCCGGTGGCCGTAGACCAGCGGGTAGTAGTCGTCGCCGTAGGTGCCCCAGGCGAGCCACTGCGCGCTGAGGTCGAGGGCCTCGGGTGTGGCGTCGGGGTCGAGGCCCGCCGAGCACAGCGCGAGGTCGTAGGCCCTGAGCTTGTCCTCGTCCCAGACGCCCTCGGCGAGGATGCCCATCCGGTCCGCCCAGTGGCGCAGATTCCGGCGGGCGTCGTCGAGGTGCGGGCTGAGTCCCAGCGGGAACGGCATGCGGATGTCGGGGATCCGGGACGGCCCGACCTTCTGGTACGGCACGTGCGTGTACGAGCGCAGCCGCTCGACGCCGGTGGCGGCGAGAAGGGTTCGGACGTCGGCGGCGGAGGTGCCCATGCCGCTGCAGCCCGGCCAGGGCTGGCCGCCGCGCGCGTTCTCGTTCATGTAGCGGCTGGAGCGCAGATGCCACTCGTGGCCGCCGGACTGCCAGTCCTGCAGCCCCTTCGTATACGCCGCGACGGCCGCCACCTCGTCCGGGGTGAGCCCCTTGTCCAGGGCCACCGCGGGCACTTCGGTGAACGCCGTGTGCTCGAACTGGTGGAGGCGGGAGGTGAGGACGTCGTTGACGGTGTCGGCGGCCTCCTGGGTGGTGCAGCCGAAGAAGGTCTCCAGGACGAGCACGCCGTTGCTGAGCTCGCCCTCGTCCTCGACCTCCCGCTGGTAGGAGAACAGGTCGTTGCGCAGATGCACGGCGTCGGAGAACGTCTCCATCAGCACCCTCAGCGGCCGCGACCCGGCGACGGCGGCGGGCACTTCGGCGGTCGCGTACTCCACGAGCCCCGCCGACCAGGGGGCGCCGCCCACCTTGCGGCGCATCTCGATGTACTCGACGGGGTTGGAGATCCGCCCCTCGTTGATGTTGGACAGCTCCCACATGGACTCGTTCAGCAGATGCTCGGTGGCCACGGCGAAGCGGCGCCGCCAGCCCTCCGACATCTTCGGCACGGTGCGCGCCCACAGATCGGCCAGGCCCGCCTCGACGGGGTTCTGCGGTTCCGGTACGGGAGTCGAGAGGTCCAGCGGCATGAACAGGGGCAGCCGGTCCAGGTGGGCCTTGCCGGCGAGGCGGTCCTGGCTGCGCTTGTACATCTCCAGGAAGTGGTCGTCGAAGAAGAAGACCCACACGTACCAGTCCGTGATGAGGGAGAGGGCCGGGCCGTCGCAGTCGGGGTGGGTGTAGGCGCAGAGCAGGCCGTAGTCGTGCGCGTCGAGGTCGGCCTGCTCCCAGACGCCGGACCCCTCCAGCATGCCCATCTCGCGCGCCCATCCCGTCGAGTGGGCGCGGGCCTCTTCGAGGTGAGGGTTCAGCCGCGCGGGGTGCGGCATGTAGAAGTGCGGGAGTTCGAACGGCTGCGTCATGGCCGGGCCCTACCCGGCGCCCCGCGGCGGCATCCGCGGGGCGGCACATGATCACACCATCGCGTGAATCGAACGTGAACGCAGGTGCTTTGGAGATGGCTCGGCCTAGCCGGGGATCCTCACCTGGATCAGCGCGTGGGTACCGCTGGTGCGCCAGCGCTGGTCCTCCGTCGCGACCAGTTCGGCCTCCGTGCGGCTGTCGAGTCCGGTGATCACGTCGGACTTCAGGGTGCGCAGGGCGGCGACCGGACCGGGGAAGTACGCGGTGACGTCCGTGAAGGGGGTCGTCGGGGACCAGAGCCGGTCGCCCACCAGGCGGCGGTAGTTGAGGTCGCCCTTGAAGATCGTGAGCGTGGCCGAGGCGAACTCGGCGCGCAGGTCCGCGGGCATCTCCTCGTACGGCAGCGGGGCGCTGGAGAAGGGGTGGGCGCGCAGGACGAGGCGGCCGTCGGCCAGGGCCGACCACAGCTGCCGTCCGAAGTCGGCGGCCGCTCCCCCGGCTCCGGTGAGCCGGCGCAGTGCGTCGACGACGTCGGCGGTGGTGGCGTCGGAGACGTAGTAGGGGTACGGCTTGACGTGCAGGACCGCCCGGCCGATCCGGCCGTGGGCCAGGAGGTGGGCGATGAGCAGCAGGTCGGGCACGAGTTCGCGGCCCGCGTTGTCGGCGACCAGGCACAAGGTGCCGGTTCCAGCCCCGGTGCCGGTGCCGCTGCCGCTGCCGCCGAGCACGGACCACAGCCTGTCGCTGTCGTCGGCCACCAGACCGGGCGCGGCGTCCGCGTCCCGCGCTCCCTCGGCGGAGAGGCGGAAGCCCAGGTCGGCCCTATTGCCCCAGAGGGAGCCGTGCAGCAGGGCCTGTGCCTGGTCGCCGGCGGGCTGGTGCGCGAGGTCGTCGAGTGCGGCCAGCTCCTCGTCCGTCTCGGCGGAGTCGAGTTCGGCCAGTTTGAAGGGGCGGAAGGGGTCGATGCCCTGCCAGGGGCCCGGCCCGAACCAGCCGACGGCCTGGAGCAGTCGGCGGTAGAACCAGCTCTCGGACCACAGCCACGGCACGTCGAACCAGGAGCGGCCGGTGTACTCGCGCAGCCCCCAGGTCTCCCAGAGGTCCCGGTCGTGCGCGTCAGCGGGGAGCGGTTCGATCCCGCCCTTGGTGCAGTTCTCCAGCAGGTCGTCGAGCGCGCGGTGCTGCCCGGGTTCGTAGGGGAAGGCCTCGCGGACCTGGCGGATGATCGCGGGGTGCCGCTCGGCCAGCACGCTGTGGGGGAACGAGCCCGGCTGGTCGCCGAGGAGCACGGGTGCGGAGGGGGTGTCGGGCATGCGGCTCACCGTAGCGCGCGGGACTCAGGCCCGGGTGGGGCCGGTCAGACCGGGGCGATCTCCCGTTCCAGGCGGGCCGCCAGGCTCAGATAGCGGGCGCGGCGGGTCACCGGGACCAGGCTGCGGATGAGTATGTTCCACATCTCGGCCGTCCTGCGGGGCTGCCGCGCGACGGGCTCGCGGGAGCGGCCCACGACCCGGGTGCCGACGAAGAAACAGACCAGGGAGTGGGCCACCACATCGACGTCGATGTCCGGGTGGACGTCGGATTCCTTGACCGCGCCGACGAGCCGGTTGGTGACGATGTCCAGCCACTCCGTGAAGGGGTGGCTCAGCGGCGGCCGCGGCTGGATCCCGCCGGTGGCGAGCCGCAGGCCGGCCCTCAGGACCGGGTCCTCGACGGACATGCGGGTGATGCCGAACGTCAGGCGCATCAGCGCCTCCAGTGAGGTGTGGCCGCGGTTGTCGGTCTCCGTCGCCAGGCGGTTGGCGGTGTGCGACTGGAGTTCGAGGATCGCGTGGGCGAGATCCTCCTTCGCCGCGAAGTGGAAATACAGGGCACCCTTGGTGACCTGAGCGTGCTCCACGATGTCGCTGAGACTGGTCGATTCGTAGCCGCGACGGTCGAACAGGTCAGCGGCTGCCGTGATGATCGTCGAGCGGGTCTGCTCGGCTCGCAACTGCCTCGCCATCGGCTGAACTCTCCCGGGACGGAAATGAACGGGTCATGCCGTTTGTTTTTACCCCCCGTACACGATAACTCACCCTCAGACGGCGCTCATCACACCAGTGTGCCGGAGTGCGGGTGCACATCCGGCAAAACAATCGTAACTGGTGAAAGAAAACAGCGCGTTCGGTATCTAACCGTGGGGGTTGTGCGGGCAGACGTAAAGGCGGGCCGGCCGGTGCCCCATCCGCAC
>NZ_JBSHKH010000047.1:0-31593 GCF_053643595.1 Streptomyces sp. NPDC055506
AGCTGCGGGCAATCGTGCCGCTAAGGGCGGCACGGGTGGGCGCAGCGGCACCCCGTTTCGCCGGGTTGCGGGCCCACCCGGCTTCAGCGCCGACGCCGTGCACCCGGAAACCCTCGCTTGACCTCAAGCTAGGTTGAGATTGAAAGGTGGGTGCATGCATTCGGCGAACCGTGACTGGAGTGTTCAATGAGCCGTCGGACCGAGCAGCACCCCGATCTCACCGACCCGCGTATCGGTGCCCCACTTTTCAGTACCTGGCGCGTGGGGACGCCCGAGCGGCAGGAGCGGACTGTGGAGGCGATCGGGAGTACGTGGGAGCGCCGGCCCTGGCCCGCTGATGGGCTGCTCGGGTATCACGTGTACGCCGGGCGTGACGGGTCCACGCTGATGCACCACTCGCAGTGGAGCGGTGAGCAGGCCTTCGAGGCGTTTGTGAAGACCCATCGGCAGGAGCGGGTCGACGAGATCGACACCGCCGTGCCGGGGATCGAGCGCGTGGGGCTCGGGCGGTACCGGCGGTATCGCAGCCGGGAGCGGGCCGCCGGGGACGTGCGGGTGCCGGGGGTGATCGTCACCGAGCGGATCGACTTCGAGGAGGGGGCCGGGGCGCGGCGGGAGGATTGGGCCGACCTGGTGGTGAAGGGTGTGGGGGACGATCCGGGGCACGCGGGGCTGATCTCCGCTCACTTCCATCTGAGTACCGATGGTGAGCATGTGCTGAGTTACGCCGAGTGGGAGAGTGACCAGGCCTATGACGATGCCTTGGCCGGGTCAGGGAGTGATGGCGGGAGCCGGTATCGGCATGCTCTGGGGCTTGTGCCCGGGTGAGGGGGAGGTGGGCCGGCTGAAGAGGTTGTTCAGCCGGCCCTTGTGGGTTACGGGCGGAAGCGCAGGACCTGGGGGTCGTGGTCGCTGATCTGGTCGTTGAACTCCGCGTTGATGTGCACGCTGTCGTACTCGAAGTCGCAGTCGCGGCGGATCGACGGGCTGATCAGGATCTGGTCGAGGACCTGGCTGTTGCCCTGGTAGACGTACGAGTAACGCTCGTTGCGGGGCAGCGACTTGACCGCCGACCAGAGTTCGCCGCGGCCCTCGAGGAGCTTCGCGGTCTTCGAGAACTCGAAGTCGTTGATGTCGCCCAGCGTGATGACGTCCGCGTTCCTCTGGGTGTCGAGGATGTCCTTGACGAAGCCGTTCACCAGCGTGGCCTGCTGGTGGCGCTGGGTCTCGGAGCTGCGGGACGGCGGCTGGTACTGGGAGGTCAGGCCCTGGTCGCCCCCCTTGGAGTTGAAGTGGTTGGCGATCACGAAGACCGTGCGGCCGCGGAAGGCGAACTCGCCCGCCAGCGGCTTGCGGCTGTTCTTCCAGGCTTCGTCGGCGGGGGCGATACGGCCGGGGCTGAGCGTGAGCCGCGCCTTGCCGCGGACCTTCGTCACATCGGTGGCCGTCGTGGCGTCGCCGCCCGCGCGGTCCGTGAAGGAGACCCTCTCCGGGTTGAAGAGGAAGACCTGGCGGATGTTGCCGCCGGGCTCGCCGCCGTCGGTGTTGTTCGCCGGGTCGATCGAGCGCCAGTCGTACTTCGGGCCGCCGGCCGCGACGATCGCGTCGATCAGCTTGGTCAGGGTCTGGTCGGCGGCGACCGTGCCGTCGTTCGTCGCGCCGTTGTTGTCCTGGATCTCCTCCAGGGACACGATGTCCGGCGCCTTCAGGTTGTTCACGATCGCGGAGGCGTGCTCGGCGAAAGTGCCGTCGGACGGGTCGAGGTTCTCGACGTTGTACGTCGCGACCGACAGTTCGCCGCTGCGCTGCTTGCGGGTTGTCTCGCGCTTCAGATCGCCGGTCTTGAGCGTGCCTAGTTCGCTCGCGACCAGGGTGTAGCCGCCGAACTGGTTGTAGTCGAGCGGGCCCGCCGTCGTGCCGGTGAGGGTGTCGCCCACGTTCGCCTTCGGGAAGTCGGCCGTCGACCCGAGCGACTGGATCTGGAGGCGGCCGGTGTTCTGGGCGTCGTAGGAGCCGTAGACCGTGCCGCCGTGGCGGTTGCGGTTCTCGTGCGGCTTCACCGTCACCCAGAGTTCGGTGTACGGGTCGGTCGCGCCCACGACGCGGGTGTCGGAGACGCTGACGGTCATGCCCTCCAGCGCCTCGTAGTGGTCCAGCGCGTACTTCGAGGGCTTGAGCGGCAGGGCGTTGATCGAGCCGTTCGCCGTGGTGTCGCCGGTCGGTGCGTAGGTGGCGGGGACCGACCTGGCGTCGATCCTGGTCGTGGCGGGGAGCTTGTTGCCGCTGGAGAGGACCGTGAACGTGGGCTTGGTGATCTCCGTCAGCGACTGGTTGCCGGAGGCGGTGCCGCCGGGGACGTACTCCGAGACCGTGCCGCTGACCGTGACGGAGTCACCGACGGCGACCCCCTTCGGCGTCGAGCTGGTGAAGACGAAGACGCCCTCACTGGTCGCCGGGTCGGCGTCCGGGCTCGGGTCCTGGATCCAGAAGCCGCGGGAGGAACCGTACGTCCGGATGCCGGTGACGATTCCGGCCACGTCCGTGACCTGCTTCCCGGCGTACGGGGAGGTCCGGGTGCTGCCCTGGACGTCGTGGACGCGGACCGAGTCCGCGTGCGCGGGGGTGGTGAGGACGATCGTGGATGCCGCGGAGCACACGGCGGCGACGGTGAGCGCGGCGAGACGCGCGGACGACTTGCTCGGCAACGGGATTCCCTCCGGGGACATGACAGGTGCCGGGACGAGAGTGGTGCGTGGACTAGCTGCCGCTACCTGTGGGGCGGGCGGTGTGACGCGCGTAGCGGGCGGTGGACGGGGGCGGGGTGGGGCCGGCCCGGTGAACAACTGTCCGCCGACTTCTACGCGCGTCAATCTCCAGCCTGGTCACGTCACTTGTCAAGGTTTCGGCCATGTACGGCGGCTGACGGGGAGATGAAGTGGGCGGCATGGGTGGAAATCCGTCTAGGCTGAGCGGCTGAGTCGTATGAGGCGCCCTAGGAGAATCAGCCGATGTCAGACAGCTCCCCCCTGCCGCCGGTGCGGCTGCACTCCGAAGCGGAGCTGGCACGTGCCGCACTGTCCACGCCGTTGCTGTCCCGGGCCGCCCGGCTCGCCCGCTGGGCCGGGCCGGACACCCGCGTCGACGCCGGGGGAGGGCTCGTCGACGAGCAGCTGCCCGTGGCGGCCGAGACGCTGGGGCTGAGCGGGGACGATGCCGCCGCCGACGCCAGTGAGGCGTGGCGGGTGGCCTTGGACGCCGGGCTCGTCGAGGTCGTCGACGAGGAGGAGGGCACCGTCCGGGCGGGCGCGGACCTCGCCCTGCTCACCGGTGGCTCGCCGCAGGACGTGCTCGCCCTGTGGCTCGCGGCCCTGGAGACGGTGCTCGCCGACGCGAGCGTGCCCGACCTGGAGGGGATCGCGGATCTCGCGGAGGAGGGCGGCGAGATCGATCTCTCCGCCCTCGACTGGGACCCGGAGGCCGAGGCCGAGTTCCTCGACGGTGTGCTCGGCAACCTCTATCTGCTGACCGTCGGCGAGGACACGCCCGGCGAGGCGCCGGTGCCGCTGCCCGCGCTGGCCGCGTCGGTGATCGTGCCCAGCGACATGGGCGAGCCCACCAACGACGTCCTGGAGCAGGTGTCCGACGCGATGATGCGGCTGGACGACCAGTTCCGGATGCTGGAGCCGGTGGGGTTCGTGGAGTACCAGCCGGTGGACGAGGCGCTCATGGCCGATGCCGACGAGGAGCCCGCGGCGCCCGTCGACGACACCGACGTCTCCCGGTACGGCATGGTCCGGCTCACCCCGCTCGGGCTGTACGGGATGCGTGCCCGGCTGCTGGAGGCCGGGTTCGAGGCACCGGCGGTCGGGGACCTCGCGGACAAGGGGGCCGACGCGCTGCTCGACGGCACGGCGGCGTTCCCGCCCGCCGCGGCGCAGGCCGAGACCGAGCGGTGGCTCGCCCGCCGTGACGCCCTCGCCTCCGCGCGGGAGCTGCTGGCGGCGGCCCGTGGCGCGGACGCCGGTGCGCCGCTGCGGCGGCTGCGGTGTCAGCAGGCCTTGTCCCTGGTGGGCGTCTCGGCCGAGCCTGCGCTGCGGGAGGTGCTCGACGATGCCGAGCTGGGCGGGCTCGCGCGGGTGTGGCTGACCGAGCACGGGGCGGCGGATGTGCCCGCGCCGTCCGAGGCGATGGTCTACTGGCTGACCATCGACACGGTGGCCGCGCAGCTTGCCGCCGAAGGGAACTCCGAGGAGTTGCGGGCGCTGGTTCAGGGGCTCGCCCAGCAGCACAGCGGGTTCTTCGCGGCCGTGTGGCGGGTGGATCATCCTGCTGTGGCCGATGTGCTGGAAGCGATGGGGCGGTTGCATCCGGACAAGAAGGTTGCCAAGGAAGCGCGGAAGGCGGCGTTCAAGGCGCGGTCCCAACAGGGTGGTTGACCTTGCTTTGCGGGTGCGGCGCCGTCTTGGCTTATCGCGCCCACGCGGCGGAGCCGCATAACAGAACAGCCCCGCGCCCCTGGGGCGTTGTTCAACCGGCGTTCATGGATGAACGGCACGGTGACGGCGAACGAGGTCCGCCACCCTCCACGGCATACTCACCGTCACAGGAGACACCATGTCGCTCACCCGCAGGGACTTCGCCAGAACCTCCGCGATCACCGGTGCCGGTGTCGCGCTGGCGGGCAGTGTCGGCGCCCTCGCCACCGCACCGAACGCCCTCGCGTCCTACGACACCGACACCGACAGCGCGGGGGACGCGTCCGCGGACTCCTTGCACGGTGTCGGCTACGGCCCGCTGGTCGCGGACCCCAAGGGCATCCTCGCCCTGCCCGCCGGCTTCAAGTACCGGATCCTCACCTACAGCGGCAGGACGAAGCTGGAGTCCGGTGAGTTCACGCCGTCCAACCACGACGGCACGGCCACCTTCGACGGCCCCCGCGGTACGACCCTGCTCGTCAACAACCACGAGCTGAAGGGCCCGCGCGCCAAATGGGAGCACCCGGTGCCGCTCACCGAGGGCCTCGTCTACGACCCGGCCGCCGCCGGTGGCTGCACCGTCGTCGAGGTGCGCCCCGACGGACGGGTCGCCGAGTGGGTCGGCATCGCCGGCACCTCCACCAACTGCGCCGGCGGCAGTACTCCATGGGGCACCTGGCTCACCTGCGAGGAGAACTCCGACAAGGCCGGCGTCAACGGCATGACCAAGGACCACGGTTATGTGTTCGAGGTCGATCCGAGCGACCGGCGGGCCAACCGCGGCCCCAAGCCCCTGAAGTTCTTCGGCCGCTACGACCACGAGGCCGTCGTCATCGACCCCAGGCGCGGCCACGCCTACCTCACCGAGGACGCCTCCGGCCCCAATGGCCTCTTCTTCCGCTGGACCCCGCCCAAGGGCTTCGAGTACGGCCCCGGGAAGTTCCGCAAGCTCGCCGACGACGCCGGTGTCCTCCAGGCGCCCAGGTGCTTCGACTCCGGCGGCAAGTTCGTCGACGACCTGTCCCGCGCCACGAAGATCGGCACCGTGTACGGCGTCGACTGGCTGGACGTGCCGGACCGCGACGCCCGCACCACCCCCGTGCGCAAGCAGTTCAAGGACGACCAGGTCACCCGCGCCCGCAAGCTGGAGGGCATGTGGTGGGGCGACGGCGGTGCCTACATCGTCTCCTCGTACGCCCGTGAGGAGAGCCCCGTCCAGCACGACGGCCAGGTCTGGTTCTACGACCCCAAGCGCCGGACGCTGACGCTGAAGGTCCTCCTCGGTGTGAACCCCGACCCCTCCAAGGACGGTGCCTTCGACGGCCCGGACAACATCACCGTCTCCCCGTACGGCGGCATCGTCCTCGCCGAGGACGGCGAGGGCGTCTCGCACCTCTTCGGCGCAACCGAGAGCGGCCGTACGTACCCGATCGCCCGCAACGACCTGAACGTCGGCACCGAAGAGGAGCCGGAGTACAGCGAGTTCGCCGGCGTCACCTTCTCGCCCGACGGCAAGACCCTTTACGCCAACATCCAGGACCCGGGCATTCTGCTCGCCATCACCGGCCCCTGGAAGCGCCAGAAGCGGTAGTTAATTCGGTCGCAAGGCCCGCGCTGCGCCTCCTACAGTGAGATCACAACGTCACGCACCTCCCGGTGCGATGGCAGCGGCTACTTCTCTCTCAAAGAATCCGACGCCGCCGCCGACTTGATCTCGGGAGGCGCAGCATGTGGTGGGTGCCCGGTGCGCAGGCAACGGTTACTTCCTGGGATCGGAGGGTTGCGGGTTCGAGTCCCGTCAGCGACTTCGGGTCGCTGTAGCTCAATGGGTAGAGCATCTGAATTAGTCCGTCGCCGACTTCTGTTCTCGGGCGCCCACCTCTTTTTTCGCATGCAGCGTCTCCCCCCGGAAATTGGTAAGCAAGTGAATTCGGGGGAATTCATCATGGCGCGATTCAACAGCAAGGCGGCGCGGGCGCGTCCGGTCTCGCGTGTGACGTCCACGGGGCGTGTACTGCGCACCTACGAGGGCGGCCGTGGCCGGGAGCGGGATGCCCGCTCCGAGCTCTTTCTGCTCGCCGTCTCGAACTTCGTCTCCCAGCAGACCTTCTACGAGACCGGCGCCGACCGCGACGACCGCTTCACCAAGCTTGTGCGTGAACTCGCCGTCACCGACCCGGCATGGACGGCCGGCCTGCTCGGCTGGCTGCGCGGCGAGGGCAACCTGCGTACGGCCTCGGTCGTCGGCGCCGCCGAGTACGTCAAGGCCCGGCTGGACGCGGGCGCGACCGACGGCCCGTCCAACCGGCAGGTCGTCGCCTCGGTGCTCCAGCGGCCGGACGAGCCGGGCGAACTGCTCGCGTACTGGACCGCGATGTACGGGCGGAACGTGCCGAAGCCGGTCAAGCGTGGTGTCGCCGATGCCGTGCGCCGCCTGTACCACGGCAAGGCGCTGCTGAAGTACGACACCGCCTCCAAGGGCTACCGCTTCGGCGACATCCTCAACCTCGTGCACGCGGCCCCGGATCCGGACAAGCCGTGGCAGGGCGAGCTGTTCCGCTACGCCCTCGACCGGCGGCACAACCCCGACACCGCGGTACCGCCCGCGGCGGACCGTGTCCTCGGCGCGCACCGCGAGCTGATGGCGCTGCCGGTCGAGGAGCGGCGGGCGGTCGTGACCGCCGAGGGCGGTGCCGAGCGGCTGGCCGCGGCCGGAATGACGTGGGAGACGCTGGCGGGCTGGCTCCAGGGGCCGATGGACAAGGCGGCCTGGGAGGCCGTGATTCCGTCCATGGGCACCATGGCGCTCGTGCGCAACCTGCGGAACTTCGACGAGGCCGGGGTGTCCGACGAGGTCGCCGAGCGGGTCGCCGCGCGGATCAGCGACCCGGCGGAGGTCGCGCGCTCGCGGCAGTTCCCCTTCCGGTACCTCGCCGCGTACCAGCACGCCCCGTCGCTGCGCTGGTCGTACGCGCTGGAGCGGGCCCTCGGCCACTCGCTGGCCAACGTGCCCGCGCTGCCCGGCCGGACGCTGGTGCTCGTGGACCGTTCGGGCTCGATGTTCTGGTCCCGGCTGTCCGACCGCTCTGAGCTCACCCGCGCCGACGCGGCGGCGGTCTTCGGTACGGCGCTCGCGCTGCGGGCGCAGCGCGCGGACCTGGTCGAGTTCGGCTCGACGAGTGACCGCGTGCGGTTCCGCACGGGCGAGTCGGTGCTGAAGATCCTGGACCGCTTCGGCGACCTGGGCGGCACCGACACGACGGAGGCGGTGCGCCGGCACTACCGGAAGCACGACCGGGTGCTGATCGTCACCGACGAGCAGTACACGCACCACCGCATGGGTGACCCGACCGAGCAGATCCCGGCCGATGTGCCGGTCTACACCTGGAACCTCGCCGGATACCGGGCGGGCCACGGCCCGTCGGGGAAGGGCAACCGGCACACGTTCGGGGGGCTCTCGGACGCGGGCTTCCGGATGGTTCCGCTGATCGAGGCCTCCCGGGACGCCCACTGGCCCTGGGCGGCCTGAGAGAACGTGGCCCGCACCGCGTGGGGAGTGCGGGCCACGGTCTCGTCCGGGGTGCGGTCTTGTCCCTGCCTCTTGTTCGCGATGGTGACTGACATCTAACATTTCAGTTCATGGAGGCCATCCGGCCCGTGCCCCGGACCCTGCTCAGGGACCGGGCGTACGAGGCGATCCGGGACGCCATCGTGGCCGGGGAGATCGAGCCCGGTGCGGTGGTGCGGGACGCCGAGCTCGCGGAGCGGCTCGGGCTGTCCCGGGCGCCGGTGCGGGAGGCGTTCTCCCGGCTGGCGGACGAGGGGCTGCTGGAGAGCAAGCCGCAGAGCTACACACGGGTGACACCGCTCGTGGCCTCCGACGTGCGGGACGCCGCCGCCGTGGTCGGCGCCATGCACGAGCTGGTGACGCGGGTCGCCGTGCCCCGGCTGAAGGCCGCTGACATCGAGACGATGCGCGCCGCCAACGAGCGGTTCGCCGCCGCCGTCGGCGCCGGAGACGTGGACGCGGCCCTGCGTGCCGACGACGCACTGCACGAGGTCCTCGTCCGGGTGAGCGGCAATCGCGCGGCCGCCGCGACCGTCGCCCGCTACACCCCGCTCATCCGACGCCTGGAGCGACGGCGCTTCGGCCAGGGCGGCAGCTGCCGTTCGGCCGGACTGCACGAGCGGCTGATCGAGGCCTGTGCGGCCGGTGACGTGGCCGAGGCGGTCCGCGTCACGGCGGAGATCTGGCGGGGCCTGGAAGAACTGGCCGACTGAGACCGACCCCCGAACCCGGGAGGACCCATGCCCCTTTCCTCGTACGAGCGGTACCCCCTGCTCTTCGGGCCCTCGCCCGTGCACCGCCTGGAGCGGCTGACCGAGCACCTCGGCGGCGCCTCCCTCTGGGCCAAGCGCGAGGACTGCAACTCCGGTGTCGCGTACGGCGGGAACAAGACCCGCAAGCTGGAGTACCTGGTCGCCGACGCGCTCGCCCAGGGCTGTGACACGCTCGTGTCGATCGGCGGGGTGCAGTCCAACCACACCCGCCAGGTCGCGGCCGTCGCCTCCCGGGCCGGGCTCAAGTGCGTGCTCGTCCAGGAGAGCTGGGTGGACTGGCCCGACGCCGTGTACGACAAGGTCGGCAACATCCTGATCAGCCGGCTGGCCGGGGCCGATGTGCGGCTGGTGAAGGCCGGGTTCGGGATCGGGTTCAAGGAGAGCTGGGAGCAGGCGCTCAGGGAGGTCGAGGAGGGCGGCGGGAAGCCGTACGCCATCCCGGCCGGTGCCTCCGATCATCCGCTGGGCGGCCTCGGCTTCGCCGCCTGGGCGCATGAAGTGGTGGGGCAGGAGCGGGAGCTGGGCGTCTTCTTCGACACCGTGGTCGTGTGCTCGGTGACCGGGTCGACGCAGGCCGGCATGGTCGCGGGGTTCGCCGCGCTGGAGGAGGCGGGCGGGCGGCCCCGGCGCGTGCTCGGCATCGACGCCTCGGCCAAGCCGGCCGTGACCCGTACGCAGATCGCCCGGATCGCCCACAACACCGGGCGGCTCATCGGTCTCGAGCGCGAGCTGACCGAGTCCGACGTCGAACTCGACGAGCGGTACCACGCGGGCATCTACGGCGTCCCAGACGAGACCACCCTGGCGGCGATGCGGCTCGCCGCCCGCACGGAGGGCATGGTCACCGACCCCGTCTACGAGGGGAAGTCCATGGCCGGGATGATCGACCTGGTCTCCAACGGCGAGATCGGCCGCGACTCCACCGTCCTCTACGCCCACCTCGGCGGGCAGCCGGCGCTGAACGCGTACAGCGCGCTGTTCTGAGGGGCCCTTTTGGCGCCGTGGTCGGCGCCGGGTGGCGGTCGCCGTTCGCGGCGGAGCGTCCTCCGGCCGGGGCCTTCCGGCCGCCGCCCGCGCGGGCACGGCCGCCGTGGCGGCGAGGCCCGCCGCCGAGGCCGCCGAGGTGAGCGGCCCCCGGCCGGGCTCGGAGGGCCGACTCGGGCTCAGAAGGCCGGCCGGACTCATGGGCCCGGCCGGGCAGTGCGACCCGACTGGTGATCCGGCCCGGCGGCCTGGCTGCGCCTGTCTCGGCCGGGCGATCCGGCGTGGCTCGGCGCTGTTCGGCCATTCGACCTGGCCCGGCAGCCCCCGGCCCAGCATGGCCGGGCAGCTCGCCCTGCTCGGAGTCCGGCCTGACGCGATCCGGTCCGGCCGGGCCATCCGATCCGGCCGGGCCATCCGGTCCGGCTTGCCCTGCGATCCGGCTGCGCCTACATCCGGTCAGGCCTGGTCGTCCCTGTGCCCGATGGCCTGCCCGGCCCGCGGCGGCCCGGCCCAGCTCCCCCTGGCTGGGCAGTCCAATCCGAACGCGCGGCCTTCACGAGGTCGGTGGACGACTCCGTCGCCGTCACGGCGAAGCCGGCCGCCGCCCGAGCTGAGGTCGTCGCCGAGCCGACCCGCACCCCCTCGAACTCCCTGAACTCCCGGCTGGAGGCCCCCCGGCGCCCCGCGGCTGACGCTGTTCACCGGGCTCGGCGACCGAGTGGCCCGCCCGCTGCCCCTGCCGGGCGGTGTCCGGCGCCGGATACAGTGCCCATCGTGTGGACCGACAGACAACGGGTGGAGCCGGGTGACGAGCGGCCCGGCGGTGCCCGGCGCCGGGCCACGATCCATGACGTCGCACGCCTGGCCGGGGTGTCACGCCAGACGGTCTCACGGGCGGTCAACGACAAGGGCGAGATCGACCCGGGCACCAAGGAACGGGTGCTGGAGGCGGCGCGGCTACTGGACTACCGGCCCAGCCGGTTCGCGCGCGGTCTCGTCCAGAAGGGCGCGGTGACGGCGGGCCTGGTCATCCCGGACCTGCGCAACCCGTTCTTCCCCGAGGTGGCCGCCGGAGTACTGGAGGCGGCCGAGCAGCGCGGTTGGCAGGTCGTCGTCTGGGACTCCCGGATCGACGAGGCCAGGGAGCGGCAGGCGCTCGACGTGCTCTCCCACCAGACGGACGCGGTCGTGGGCTACTTCAAGGATTCGGACGAGGTGCTCACCCGGCACCTCGGGGGCGTGCCGCTGGTGCTCCTGGAGCGCGGCCCGCAGCAGACCCGGTTCGCGGCCGTCGGCATCGACGCCTCCGCCGGTGTCGAGCAGGGCATCGCCCACCTGGTCGGGGCCGGGCATCGCAGGATCGGCATGCTGGACGGCGAGCGTGCATCCGGTGCCCGCAAGCAGGCCTTCCTCGAGCAGGTCCGGCGGCACGGTCTGCCCGTCGACGACAGCTGGATCGTGCTGTGCCCCGAGCACAGTGTGACGGGGGGCGAGTCCGGCATGGAGCGGCTGCTGGACGCCCGGCCGGAGATCACCGCGGTCTTCGGCTTCAACGACCTGATAGCGGTCGGGGCGATGCGTACCGCCCGGCGCCGTGGCCGCGTGGTTCCGGACGACCTGGCCGTGCTGGGCTTCGACGGTCTCTCCCTGGGCGAGCTGGTGGACCCCGCCCTGACCACCCTGCACATCGACAAGCGGCGGCTGGGACGGCTGGCGGTCGAGCAGATGGCCCGGCTGTGCGCCGGTCAGGAGCCGCTGCGCGGCGCCGACGCGTGGGTGACTCCCGAACTGGTCGTACGCGAGTCCGCCTGACGTCTCCCTGACTTCCCGGGCCGTCGTGCCCGTCGGCAGATCTGCCGCGCAGCTCCCTTGACACCGGTTTTCGGGCGCCCCGATACTCAACGGCAACGCTCACGTGAACGTTCACGACCCCCCAGAAACCCCCATAGCGAGACCGTCGGCCCGACCACCACGCGCCCGCCGACATCGTTGTCTTCGCTTCCTCATCCCAGAAGCGCGGAAGCGTCCCCCCATCCCCGTGCGAACGGGCCCGCGGCAGCGCTGTCCTCCGGCCGTGGTACGCCCGGAAAGCGAGTGCGCGCCCATGGAACACCGAACGATGTCCCGCAGACGCTTTCTGGGGGCCTCCCTGGGCGGCGCGGGAGCGGGCCTGCTCGGACTGGCCGGATGCGGGACCGAGGCGGGATCGGCCTCCGCCGGCACGGACCACCTCAGCCTCTGGTACTGGAAGGGCTCGCTCAGCGACAAACTGCTCGCCACCGCCAGGCGCGGCGTCCCCGGCGTGCCCGGGCTGCGGGTGAAGGGCTCTCAGATCCCGGACGGCGACATCGACTCCAAGGTGCGCACCAGCCTCGCCGCCCGCGCCTACGTCCCGGACCTGACGGTCGTCAACAACGACAACCTCGCCACGTTCTTCCCCGACGAGAACGAGTTCCTCGACCTGCGCACACTCGGCGCGGAGTCCGTCCGCGACCAGTACCTCGACTGGAAGTGGAAGGCCTGCTTCACCCCCACGGGCAGGATGATCGGCTTCCCGCTGGACGCCGGCCCCACCGCGCTCTACTACCGCAGGGACCTCTTCGAGAAGGCCGGACTGCCCCACGAACCGGCGGATGTCGCCGAAGGGGTGCCCACCTGGGAGAAGTTCATCGCCGCCGGACGGACGCTGCGGGCCGAGGGGCCCGGCAAGCCCTACCTGGTGAGCAACATCGGCAACGTCTTCCAGCAGGTCCTGCTCCAGAGCCCCAAGCAGTTCGTGGACGCCGACAACCGCTTCATCGGTGATCAGGAGCACGTCCGCCGCGCCTGGGATCTCTCCGTGGAGATCCTCCGGCAGAAGCTCAGCGCCCGGATCACGGACGGTACGCCCGACTTCAACGCGGCCATGAGCGGCGGCCGGGTCGCCACCATGACCACGGCGGTGTGGGCCATCTATGGCCTGAAGGACACCGCGCCGAAGACCTCCGGGACCTGGCGGCTGACGACGCTGCCCGACGGCCCCTGCAACTACGGCGGTTCCTACGTCACCCTGACCCGCTACTGCCGGGAACCGGAAGCGGCCTTCGCCTTCCTGAAGTGGCTGCTCAGCCCCGCGAACCAGCTCAAGAGTTACCAGGAGATGGCCCTGTTCCCCACCACTCCGGCCGCCTACGCGGACCCGGCGATGCACAAGCCCGACCCCTTCTTCGGCGGTCAGCAGCCCATCGACGTCTTCGGCCCGGCCGCCCAAAAGGCCCCGGTCGTCTACTTCAGCCCCTACGAGGAGACCGCCAACACCCCGTTCTTCCAGGAGCTGACCAATGTGGAGATGCTCGGCAAGAACCCCGACCGGGCGTGGCGGGACGCCGTGAACACGGCCGAGACCACGCTGTCCCGGGTGGGGGTGAGCTGACATGGCGACGGTTCTCGATCCGGCCGGTGTGCCGGCGGCCGACGAGCGGCGGCCTGCCCGCCGTACCAAGTCCACCACCCCGGGCGGACGCAAGCGCCACATCCCGCCCCTGCTCGCCATCTCCCCGTTCTACGTGCTGTTCGCCGTCTTCGGCGCCTTCCCGATCGTCTTCTCCGTCTACCTGTCCTTCCAGGACTGGGACGGCATCGGGGACATGCGCTACGTCGGGCTCCAGCAGTACGGCTGGCTGCTTCAGGACTCGGTGTTCTGGCACTCGGTGCTCAACACCTTCGAGATCTGGTTCCTGTCGACGGTGCCGATGCTGTTCCTGGCCCTGGTGCTGGCGTTCCTGCTGCACTCGCAGGTCCGCTTCACCAGCGTCTACCGGGTCGCGTACTTCATCCCCAACGTGACCTCGATGGTCGCCATGACCGTCGTCTTCGGTTCGGTCTTCGCTCAGGCGGGCCTCGCCAACGCGGTGCTGCGGGCGATCGGCGTGGACGGGATCGGCTGGCTGTCCTCGGAGTGGGGCATCAAGTCGTCCGTCTCCCTGATGATCATCTGGCGGTGGGTCGGCTACAACGCGCTGATCTTCCTGGCGGGCCTCCAGGCCATCCCCACCGAGCACTTCGAGGCCGCCCGCGTCGACGGCGCGAACAGTTGGCAGACCCTCTTCCGGGTCGTACTGCCGCAGCTGCGGCCCGTGGTGCTGTTCGCGGCCGTCACCTCCACCATCAACGGCCTGCAGATCTTCACCGAGTCCCAGGTGCTCTTCCAGTCGACCGACGTCGGAACCACGGGCGGTCCGGGACAGGAAGGGATGACCATCGTGCTCTATCTGTGGCAGAAGGCCTTCAAGGAGCACCAGTTCGGCTACGGCGCCGCGATGGGCTGGGTCCTCTTCGCGATCATCGCGATCTTCACCGTCATCAACTGGCGGCTGGTCGCCGGCTCGGACGACGACCGCCGTCCCGGCCTCGCCGGTCTGCTGCGCCGCAAGGGGGCTCGCCATGGCCGCTGACGACAGGACGACCGGCAGCGCGGGCCTGGCCATCGGCTCCGGCAGCAGGCTCAGCCGTATCGGCGTACGGGCGACCCTGCTGTTCGGTGTGCTGGTCTCGCTCTTCCCCTTCTACTGGCTGGTGGTGCTGGCTTCCGGCACCACGCAGGACATCTTCCGCTACCCGCCCAAGCTGCTGCCGGGGCCGCATCTGCTGGACAACATGGGGCGGGTGCTCGACACCGTCGACTTCTTCGGCTCGCTGTTCAACACCGTCGTCGTCGCCGTGCTCGGCACCGTGCTGGTGCTGTTCTTCGACTCGCTGGCCGCGTTCGCCTTCGCCAAGTACGAGTTCCCGGCGAAGAAGTTCCTCTTCGGCATGCTGCTGGTGACGTACATGATCCCGGCGCAGCTCTCTCTGGTGCCGCAGTTCGTCACCATGGCCGAGTTCGGCTGGGCGGGCTCGCTGAAGGCGCTGATCATCCCCAGCGCGGCGAACGCGTTCGGCATCTTCTGGATGCGCCAGTACGCCCAGAACTCACTGCCGGACGAGCTGCTGGACGCGGGGCGGATCGACGGGGCGGGCTTCTTCCGCCTCTACTGGACGGTCGCCCTGCCACTGTTCCGCCCGGCCCTGGCCTTTCTCGGCATCTTCACCTTCATCGGCCTGTGGAACGACTACATCTGGCCCCTGGTCGTCATGATCGACCCGGACAAGGTCACCCTCCAGGTCGCCCTGGCGAATCTCAACGTCCTGTACAACACCGACTACTCCCTGGTGATGGCCGGCGCCTTGATGAGCGTCATCCCGCTGATCCTGGTGTTCCTGATCGGCGCGCGGCACTTCCTGCGGGACCTGGCGGCGGGGGCCATGAAGCTGTGAAGTGCCGGTTGGTCAGGGCCTGTTGTCGAACCGTCGTCTCGCGGCGATCGTGAAGTGCGACATCAGGTAGTGCCCTGGCGGAACCATCTCGCCGGTGACCCGGCGAGGTGTCGGCGGGGGGCGACGTACGGAGCCGTCCCCCGCCGTGCGGGAAGGAGGGGAAGTGAACGACGGAGTAGCGTGGCTGGCCCGCGAGGACCTCACCTGGCTGGAGTACTGCGTCACCTCAAGGGGCGGACACCGGCGTGACATGCCGGCGTTCTCGGCTCCGGGTCCGATCTAAGGTACGGAGAGGGATCGAGCGGTTCCCCGGTTCTCGTGAGGAGTGGCTGCGTGGCGCAGGTCAGGCCCATGCGGGCGGATGCCCGGCGTAACTACGAGCGGTTGCTGGAGGCGGCCGGGGAGGCCTTCGCCGCGCATGGGGAGAGCGCGTCGCTCGATGACATCGCGAAGCGGGCCGGGGTCGGCTCCGGCACGCTGTACCGGCACTTCCCGACCCGGCACGCGCTGCTGGAGGCCGTGTACCTCGACCGTATCGAGGCGATCGCGGCCCGGGCGGATGCGCTGGCCGCCGAGCTGGCGCCGGGGGAGGCGCTGGTGGAGTGGCTGTACGAACTCGGCGCCGGGCTGATCGAGGTGCGCGGCCTCAAGGCGCTGCTGGGCCCGGCCGTCACGGACGCGGGTTCCCCCGTGGGGACGGCGTGCGGTGACTCGGTGAAGGGCGCGGCGGGGCGGCTGGTCGGGGCGGCGCGGGAGGCGGGTGCGCTGCGGGGGGACGTCGAGCCGGTCGATGTCCTGCGGCTGGTCCATGGTGTCGCCGCGGCGGCGGAGCTGGCGGATGCGGAGTGTGCGTATGTGCGGCGGTATCTGATTTTGTTGGTGGAGGGGTTGCGGCCCAGGGGTGTGTGAGGGGCGGTGCCGGTTGCTGGTCCCGGGTGCCGTAGGGGTGCGGGAGTTTTGCCGGGTGCGGGAAGTTCGTAGCTTGTCGCGCAGTTCCCCGCGCCCCTGAGGGCGCGGGGGAGAAGGTTGCTTACAAGGCCTGGGCTGCCGGCTTGACCATGCCTCTGACCGTGCGGGACTTCACGAAGTCGCCCATCGCCGTCATGTCCCACTCGCCGGAGAACTGGCGGATCAGCTTGGCCATCATCACGCCGGTCTGCGGCTCGGCGCTGGTGAGGTCGAAGCGGACCAGTTCCTCGCCCGTCGTGCCGTCCAGGAGGCGGCAGTAGGCCTTGGCCACCTCTGTGAACTTCTGGCCGGAGAAGGAGTTGACCGTGAAGACCAGGCCGGTGACCTCCTGCGGCAGCCGGCCGAGGTCGACCATGATCACCTCGTCGTCCCCGCCGCCCTCACCCGTGAGGTTGTCGCCGGAGTGCTTGATCGCGCCGCCGACGATCTGGAGCTTGCCGAAGTAGCAGCTGTCGATGTGGTTGCGCTGCGGCCCGTAGGCGATGACCGAGGCGTCGAGGTCGATGTCCTTGCCGCGGTACGCCGGCTCCCAGCCGAGGCCCATCTTGACCTGGGAGAGCAGGGGGCGGCCGCCCTTGACGAGGGAGACCGTCTGGTTCTTCTGGAGGCTGATGCGGCCCTTGTCGAGGTTGATCTTCCCGGTGCCGGGCGCGGGCGGGGGAGGTGTGGCCGGGGCCGGGGGTGCCGCGGGAGTGGAGACGGGCGGGGCGGGCGGGGCCACCGGCGGCTGCATGGGGGCCGGCGGCGGGGTCACCGGCTGGGCCGGGGCGGCCGGTTCCTCCACCGTCACACCGAAGTCCGTGGCGATGCCCGCGAGGCCGTTGGCGTATCCCTGGCCGACCGCGCGGGCCTTCCACTGGCCGTTGCGCAGATAGATCTCCACGATCACCAGGGCCGTCTCGCTGCCGAGCTGCGGAGGTGTGAAGGAGGCCAGGACGGAGCTGTCGTCCGCGTTGCGGATCGTGGCGGTCGGTTCGACGCACTGGAAGGTCTGGCCCGCGGCATCCGGGCTGGCGGTGACGATGATCTTCTCGATGCCGGGGGGTACGGCCGCTGTGTCGACCGTGATCGCGTCGGGCGCGGTGCCGCCGCCGGAGCGGTACGTCACGCCCGGGCCCGACGGCTGGTTGTAGAAGATGAAGTCGTCGTCGGAGCGCACCTTGCCGTCGGCGGTGAGCAGCAGGCCCGATACGTCGAGCCGCACCGGGGCGGCGACGTCCACCGTCACGCGGGCGGCGGACAGGGGAATGTTCGAGCCGGGGGTCATAGCTGTCATGCCGGGTGAACGAGCGAGGCGGTTTTGCCGTTCCCTTACCTTGCCGCCAATCGGGTCAGCGGCGATTGCGGGGATGATCGCGCGCAGTGTGTTCGTTGCCCCGCTTGTAGTTGCCGGTCCAGCGGGCCATGACGAGCTGGGGGTCGGAGGTCTCGACCTCGGTGAGGAACTGGGCGGCCCGGGGGCCGTTCAGGGTGGTGGCGGGGCGGCCGTGGTGGGTGATGCGGACGGTTCCGCCGCTGTGCTGCTCGTAGCTGAATCCTTGGGGTCTTGGCATGCCGCGAGAGTAGGGGGCGGCAGACAGGTGTTCCCAGCGAATTTCTCCCGCACCCATTGATAGGCGTTCCGCTATCAATCCGTCGGGGATCGGCATCAGGCGGATGTTCCCCTGGGTGGCCCGGCTGCACAAGACTGGCGCGGAAGGATCTTGCGTGTCGGCCGTGTTCGGGGGACGCGTGGGGTGCGGCCGGAGGGGGTCGCACCCCACGCGCGGTTCGGTCCGCGAGGCCTGGCTACGGCACCACGACGATCTTCCGGCCCACTCCGGCCGCGAACTGCTCCAGCGCCTGCGGGTACCGCTCCAGCGGGATGCGGTCGCTGATGAAGACCTCCGGGTCCAGCACCCCGTTCGCGAACAGCTCCGCCGCCCGCTCGAAGCTGTGCAGCACGGCCATCGAGCCCGTGATGGTGATCTCCTGGTTGTAGATGCGGTACGGGTCGATCGTCACGCGGGTCGCGTAGTCGGCCACGCCGAACTGCAGGAACGTGCCCGCCTTCGCCACCCGGTCCAGGCCGTCCTGGATCGCCGCCGCGTTGCCCGTCGCGTCGACGACCAGGTCCCAGCCCTGCGGCCGGTCCAGTTCGTCGGGGTTCGCCGCAGAGGCCGAGACACCGAGGCGGCGGGCCGTCTCCAGGCGGGCCGGGTTCACGTCGACGACGTCCACGCTCGCCGCGCCCGTGCGCTTCGCCAGTTCCAGCATCATCAGGCCCATCGTTCCGGAGCCGTAGATCAGGACATGCGCGCCGAGGCGGGACTGGAGGACGTCGTAGCCGCGTACCGCGCAGGACAGCGGCTCGACGAGGGCCGCGTCCTCCGTGCGGACGTGGTCCGGGAGCTTCACGCAGTTCGCCACGGGCGCGACCGCGAACTGCGCGGCGCCGCCCGCCGTCGTCACGCCGATCGCCGCCCAGCGTTCGCAGAGGTTGTTGTGGCCCGTACGGCAGTAGCGGCACTCGTAGCAGTAGAGCGAGGGGTCGACCGCGACCCGGTCGCCCACCGACACCTCGGTGACCTGGGTGCCGACCCCGACCACCTGGCCGGCGAACTCGTGCCCGGGCACGATCGGCAGCTTCGGCGCGAACTCGCCCTGCAGGATGTGGAGGTCGGTGCCGCAGAGGCCGCAGGCGGCCACCTCGACGACGACCTCGCGCGGCCCTGGCGTCGGGTCCGGGACCTCGGCGACGACGGCCTTGCCCACGGACTCGATGACGGCGGCCTTCATTTCACGGCTCCCAACGACAGGCCCTGGACCAGCTTGTCCTGGGCGGCGAACCCCGCGGCGAGCACCGGCAGGGAGATGACGAGCGACGCGGCGCACACCTTCGCCAGGAACAGGCCCTGGCTGGTGATGAAGCCGGTCAGGAAGACGGGGGCGGTCTCGGCTACCACGCCGGTCAGCACCCGTGCGAAGAGCAGTTCGTTCCAGCTGAAGATGAAGCAGATGAGGGAGGTCGCGGCGATGCCGGGCAGGGCGATCGGGGCGACCACGCGCGCGAGGACGGTCGGCAGTCTGGCCCCGTCCACCTTCGCCGCCTCGATCACCGCGACCGGGATCTCGGCGAGGAAGGACTGCATCATCCACACCGCGATCGGCAGGTTCATGGACGTGTAGAGGATGACCAGCAGCCAGATGTTGTCGAGCATCCCGGCGTTCTTCGCGAACAGGTAGATGGGCAGCAGGCCCGCCACCACCGGCAGCATCTTGGTGGAGAGGAAGAAGAACAGGACGTCGGTCCACTTGCGGACGCGGTTGATCGACAACGCGTACGCCGCCGGGAAGGCCAGCAGCAGCACGAGCAGGGTCGAGGCCAGTGACGCGACCGCCGAGTTGATCAGCGCCGGCCAGGGGCTCGCGCCGCCGCCCGCGCCGAAGAACTCGCGGTAGCCGTCCAGGGTCAGGGAGGCCGCGAAGGAGGGCGGGTTGGTGGCCGCGTCGGCTTCCGAGTGGAGGGACGTCAGGGCCATCCAGGCGATGGGCAGGAAGAACACGATCCCGGCCAGCCAGGCCATGAGGCCCATGCTGTTGCGGCGTACGACGTTCATGCGCGGGACACCTCCTCGCGGAACAGGGACGACACCACGCGCAGGGCGAAGGTCGCGATGATGATCGAGCCGATGACGACCAGGACGCCCGCGGCCGAGGCGAGGCCGTTCTCGTGGGCCTGGTAGAAGCTCTGGTAGACGGTGTAGGGGAGGTTGGCGGTGCCCAGGCCGCCGGACGTGATGGTGAAGACCGCGTCGAAGTTCTGGACGATGTAGATCGAGCCGAGCAGGGCGCCCAGTTCCAGGTAGCGGCGCAGATGCGGGAGCGTCAGATGGACGAAGATCTGCCAGTCGCTCGCGCCGTCGACCCGGGCCGCCTCGATCTGCTCCTGGTCGCGGCTCTGCAGGCCGGCGAGCAGGATCAGCATCATGAACGGCGTCCACTGCCAGACGAGGGAGGCCTCGACCGCGAGCAGCGGGGTGTTGGAGATCCAGTCGGGCTGTGGGCCGCCCACATAGTGCAACAACCCATTGAGCAGGCCGTATTCGGGGTTGTAGAGCACATGCTTCCAGAGCAGGGCCGCTGCCACCGGGACCACCAGGAACGGTGCGATCAGCAGGGTGCGGACGATGCCCCGGCCCCGGAACCTCCGGTCCAGCAGCAGGGCGAGGACGAGTCCCAGCACCAGGCTGGCCAGGACCACGGCCACCGTCAGCAGCACGGTCGTCCACACCGAGTGGCGCAGGTCCGCGTCGGTGAGGACCTCCTGGTAGTTGTCGAGGCCGGTGAAGTGCCGGGCGTCGGGATAGAGGGCGTTCCAGTCGAAGAAGGAGATCACCAGCGTGGCCACGAAGGGCAGCTGGGTGACGACGACCATGAAGATCAGGGCGGGCAGCAGCGGGGCCCGGGTGGCCCACGCACGCAGCCGGGCGGAGGGCCGGCGGACGGGGTTGCGTATCTCGGGGGAGGCCACGGGGGCCGTTGTCGTGGCGGTCATCGTCCCTCGTACTCCTCGGAGATCTTCTCGGCGAGCGCCTGAGACTTCTTGAGGGCCGATTCGACGGACTGGCGTCCGGCGATGGCCGCGCTGATCTCCTGGGAGACCTTGGTGCCGAGGTCGGTGAACTCGGGGATGCCGACGAACTGGATGCCGGGCGCGGGCCGCGGCTGCACGCCGGGATCGTCGGGCCGGGCCTTCTCGATGGCCTCCTTGGTCATCTCCTGGAAGGCGGCGGCCTCCTTGCGGTAGTCGGCGTTGGCGTAGGTCGACGCCCGCTTGCCGGCCGGGACGTTCGACCAGCCGGCCTTGTCCCCGACCAGTTCCTCGTAGCCCTTGCCGGACGCCCAGGAGACGAACTTCCAGGCGTTGTCCGGGTTGCGGGAGGACTTCTGGATGCCCCAGGCCCAGGTGTAGAGCCAGCCGGAGGAGTCGGTCTTCTCCACGGGGGCGGGGGCGTAGCCGACCTTGCCCTTGACCGGGGAGTTCGCCGCCTCCAGGGATCCGGCCGCGGAGGTGGCGTCGTACCACATGGCGACCTTGCCCTGCGTCATGTTGTTCAGGCACTCGGCGAAGCCGGACTGGGCGGCACCGGACTCGCCGTGCTCGCGCACCAGGTCGACATAGAACTTCGTCGCCTTCTCGAAGGCCGGTGAGTCGAGCTGCGCCTTCCAGTTCTTGTCGAACCAGGTGCCGCCGAAGGTGTTCACGACCGTGGTCAGGGGCGCCATGACCTCGCCCCAGCCGGGCAGGCCGCGCAGGCAGATGCCCTTCATACCCGGTTCGGCGCCGTCCGCCTTCGCCGCGAGGTCCGCCACCTGCTGCCAGGTGGGGTGCGCGGGCATCGTCAGGCCCTTCTTCTCGAACACGTCCTTGCGGTACATCAGGAACGACGACTCGCCGTAGAAGGGCTGGCCGTAGAGCTTGCCGTCCTCCGCGGTGAGGGACTGGCGCATCGGCTTCAGGACGTCCCGCTCGTCATAGGCCGGGTCCTTGGCCACGTAGCCGTTCATCTCGTGCAGCCAGCCGTTGCGGGCGTAGATCGGTATCTCGTAGTTGGACAGGGTGGCGACGTCGTACTGGCCGGCCTGGTTGGCGAAGTCCTGGCTGATCTTGTCGCGGACGTCGTTCTCGGGCAGGACCGTGAAGTTGACCTTGATGCCGGTCTCTTCGGTGAAGTGGGCGCGGGTGAGCTTCTGCAGCTCGACCATCTGGGGGTTGTTGACCATGAGGACGTTGATGGCGTCGCCGCCGGATCCGGCCCCGCCCGCGCCGACCCAGCAGCCGGAGAGCAGCGGGGCGAGCAGCGTCCCTGCGGCGGCCGCGGCGAGCGTGGCTCGCGGTGGCCGTCGTCGGCTCTGGGTTCGCATGGATCGCTCCTGGATATATGGGGAGATAAGGGGCAGCACAGGGCGTGACCGCGCCCGCTGGGGGACGAGGGTCCGTGTGGTGTCAGACCCGGATGACCTGGGGTCCGAGCAGTGAGTAGCGGTGGGCTTCGGCCGTCGGCAGCAGGGTGCTCGTCACGATCGTCTCCAGTGCGCCGATCTCGGCGAACCGGCAGAAGCTGACCGCTCCGAACTTGGTGTGCACGCCCGCGAAGACCGTGCGGCGGGCGGCCCGGATCGCCTGCGTCTTGACCTCGCTGACGGCCGGGTCGGGGGTGGTGAGGCCGTGTTCGCGGGAGATGCCGTTGGCGCCGATGAACGCCAGGTCGACGACGAAGCCGGCCAGCATCTTCGTCGTCCAGTGGTCGACGGTGGCGAGGGTGCCGGAGCGGACCCGGCCGCCGAGCAGCAGCACGGAGACGGTGTCGGTCTCGGCGAGCGCGCCCGCGACCGGCAGGGACGCGGTGACCACGGTCAGCGGCCGGTCCCTGGGGAGTGCTTCGGCGATGAGCTGCGGGGTGAAGCCCTCGTCGACGAAGACGGTCTCGGCGTCCCCGAGCAGCTCGGCCGCGGCGGCCGCGATCCTGCGCTTCTCGGGGACGTGGCTGGTGGCCCGGAAGGCGAGCGTCGTCTCGAAGCCGGCGCTCTCCACGGGGTAGGCGCCGCCATGGGTGCGGCGGAGCAGGCCGTGGTCCTCCAGGACGCGCAGATCCCGCCGTACGGTCTCCTTGGCCACGCCCAGCTCGGTGGCGAGGGCGGTGACGTCGACGGCGCCGTCACGCCGTGCGACGAGCACGATCTCGCGCTGACGTTCTTCCGCGGTTCTGTTCATGGCCGTCACCCGCCTCCTGCTGTGCTGCCCGTTCGGGCCCTCGGTCGGGCCATGGGGGAAGTTCTACAGCGGGTGGTCGACGGTGGCCAGGTCTGTTGCGGGCGCGATCCTGCCCGTGTGTGCCCGTTCGGTCTTTGGCCCGCGCGGTGGGCCAGGGGGAGGTCGTTGCTGCCTGCGGGCGCGTTGTGGCTGGTCGCGCAGTTCCCCGCGCCCCTGGCGGCGTTGCCCGAATGCCCGAGCGGGCGGGTCCGTTTGCTGCCCGCCCGTTGCCGGAGGTGCTGTCTTCCGGTCAGTACGGCCAGATCGGCGGGTCCGTCACGAACGGGCCGCCGAGGTAGGCGTGGGCCTCGTTGCCGTCCTCCAGTTCGCCCTGCTCGGCGATCAGCTTCTCGGCGAAGGGCTCGGAGTCGTCCTGGGGGTCGTAGCCGAGCGCGCGTGCCGTGCCGAGGTCCCACCAGAGCCGGGTGTTGGCGGAGGAGCCGTAGACGACGGTGTGGCCGACGTTCTCGGCGGTCAGGGTCGCGTGGAAGAGGCGGGCGCCGTCGGCCGGGCTCATCCACACCGACAGCATGCGGACGCTGGTCGGCTCGGCGAAGCAGGAGCCGATGCGCACCGAGACCGTCTCGATCCCGTGCTTGTCCCAGTAGAACTGCGCGAGGTCCTCGCCGAAGGACTTGGACAGGCCGTAGAAGGTGTCCGGGCGGTGCGGGGTGTCGATGGGGATGAGCGGGCCGTCGCCCTGGGGGCGCGGGGTGTAGCCGACCGCGTGGTTGGAGGAGGCGAACACGATCCGGCCGACGCCCTCCTCGCGGGCGGCCTCGTACAGGTGGTAGGTGCCCTCGATGTTCGCCTTGAGGATCTTCTCGAAGGGGGCTTCCAGGGAGATGCCCGCGAGGTGGATGATCGCGTCGACTCCCCGGACGGCCTCGCGCAGGGCGTCCTTGTCGCCGAGGTCGGCGACGATCGCGTCCGGCGCGTCCTCGATCGGGCGCAGGTCGAGCAGGCGCAGCTCGTAGCCGTAGGCCGGGAGCAGGTCCCGCATCAGGGTGCCGAGGCCGCCGGCGGCGCCGGTGAGCAGAACGGTGCGGGGAGCGGGCATCCTCGGTTCTCCTTGAATCGGCACCGTGTACATGGACGCACGGCATTCATATTCGTGGACACGCTAAGGAGCCGGGGTGGAGCTCGTCAAGTATGCCGCGGTGAGGGTAAATCCGCTGGTGCGTCGCGGGTTCGTGTGCTTGACCGGCACCGATGCGGCGCCTTAGCGTGGAGGTGTTCAGAAATATAGACGCCAATCATGAATATGGAACCGGGAGAGCTCGTGACGTCAGCCCCTCTCGCCGCTCGACTCAGCCTTCCCAGCGGGCCGCTGTTCTTCCCGGTCACCGCGTACGGCCCCGACGGCTCCGTGGACCTCGACGCCTACCGCACGCATGTGCGCCGCGGGGTCGAGGCCGGAGCCGCCGCCGTGTTCGCCTGCTGCGGCACCGGCGAGTTCCACGCGCTCACGCCCGAGGAGTTCGAGCGCTGCGTCCGGGCGGCCGTCGAAGCGGCCGAAGGGCGGGTGCCGGTCGTCGCGGGCGCCGGATACGGCACCGCGCTCGCCGTGCGCTACGCCCGCCTCGCCGAGGCCGCCGGGGCGGACGGGCTGCTCGCCATGCCGCCCTACCTCGTCGTCGCCGGGCAGGAGGGGCTGCTGCGGCACTACCGGGAGGTGGCCGCCGCGACCTCCCTGCCCGTCGTCGTCTACCAGCGCGACAACGCTGTCTTCACCCCGGAGACCGTCGTCGAACTGGCCCGTACGGACGGGATCATCGGCCTCAAGGACGGGCTCGGCGACCTCGACCTCATGCAGCGCGTCATCAGCGCCGTGCGCTCGGAGGTGCCGGGCGACTTCCTGTACTTCAACGGCCTGCCGACCGCCGAGCAGACCCAGCTCGCCTACCGCGCCCTCGGCGTCACGCTCTACTCCTCCGCCGTGTTCTGCTTCGCGCCCGAGCTCGCCCTCGCCTTCCACCAGGCCCTCGGGAACGGCGACGAACGGACCGTGGAAAAGCTGCTGGACGGCTTCTTCCGCCCGTTCGTCGAACTGCGCGCCCAGGGCCGCGGCTACGCCGTCGCCCTCGTCAAGGCCGGCGTACGGCTGCGCGGCCTCGACGTCGGTGAGGTGCGGCCCCCGCTGCACGAGCCGACCGAGGACCATGTCAAGCAGCTCGCCGAACTGATCGAACGCGGCTATGCGCTGCTGGAGGA
Organism: Streptomyces sp. NPDC055506; assembly: GCF_053643595.1. NCBI lineage: Bacteria > Bacillati > Actinomycetota > Actinomycetes > Kitasatosporales > Streptomycetaceae > Streptomyces > Streptomyces sp. NPDC055506. The sequence goes on from NZ_JBSHKH010000047.1 coordinate 25,075, forward strand.
GGCCAAATGAAGGCGTCGGCATTCGTCTACCCCTGGGACGTCAACGGGGACCCGGAGGCGCCCACGCGGATAGCCGCGCTCGGCGTGGAGCAGGTGACGCTCGCCGCCGCCTACCACTCCACGCGTGCCCTCACGCCACGCCACCCGCGCCACCGCATCGTCACCGCCGAGCACGCCTCCGTGCTCTACCCGGCGGACGACCGCTGGGCGGGGCGGGACCTGCGCCCCTACGCGGCCGGTGACTGGGCCCCCGGGGACGCCTTCGGGGAGGCCGCCGTCGCTCTCGCGGACGCCGGTCTGGAGGTGCACACCTGGGTCGTCCTCGCGCACAACTCCCGGATGGGCGCCGAGCACCCGGACACCTCGGTCGTCAACGCCTACGGCGACCGCTACCCCTGGGCGCCGTGCATCGCCCAGCCCGCCACGCGCGCGTACCTGACCGACCTGGCGGCGGAGGCGGCCGTACGGCCCGGGGCACGCGGCACCGAGCTGGAGTCCCTCGGCTGGTACGGACTGCAGCATCTGCACGCCCACGACAAGACCGGCGGCGTCGGCCTCGGGGACGCCGGGGAGTACCTGATGGCGCTCTGCTTCTGCCCGGCCTGCCGGGAGGGCTACGGCCGGCACGGCCTGGACGCCGACGAGCTGGCCGCCGCCGTACGGACCGCGCTGGAGCCGGTCTGGCAGGGGGCGGCGCCCTCCGACGGGGGCTGGACGGGCATCGAGAAGCTCCTCGGTGAGACGCTCGCGCACACCACGCGCGCGTGGCGCGACGACACCGCCCGCACGCTCCAGGAGCAGGCCGTCGCGGCGGTCCGGGCAGCCGCCTCCGACGGTTTCCAGGTGCTGCTGCACGCGGACCCGGTGTCCTACCACGTCGGTGCCAACCCCGGCGTCGACCCGGCGCACATCCTGTCCGTCGCGGACGGCGTGGTCGTGCCCTGCGCGGGCGGCACCGGCACCCTGACGCCGTTCGCGAGCCAGGGCGATGAGGGCGCCGTCATCGCCGCCAACTTCCCCGTCGTCTCCGGCATGGGCGGCAGCCCCGCCACCCTCGCCACCGACGCGGCCGAGGCCCACCACTCCGGCGCCACGGAACTGCGGCTCTATCACGCCGGGTTGGCGTCCGACGGGGACCTGGAGGCGGTCCGTGCTGTGCTCGCGGGGCGCTGAAGCAGCCGGGGCGCCCCGGGGGGGCGTCACTGGTCACGCCGGGTCGGCGTCGGGCTGTGATCTGGAGGCGGTCCGCTCGGTCCTCGCCGGGCGCTGAAGCAGCGGGGCCGCTGTAGCCAGGAGGGCTGTGCCCAGGGCCGCCGGCACTGGCCGGTGGCGGGCCCGGCCCGGCCAGGAGCCGTCCGGGTGGCTCGGCGCCGTCGAACTGTGGCTCTGTCACGCCGGGTCGGCGTTCGAGGGTGACCTCGGCATGGTCCGTTCCGTCATTGCCGGGCGCTGAAGCAGCAGGGCCGCCGTCGTCAGCAGGGCCGCCCCCAGAGTCACCAGCACCAGCCGGTGGCCGGTCAGCTCGACCAGGGCCGCTCCGGTGGCCAGTCCGATCACGTTCGGGGCGTACACCAGCGTGTTGGCCGTGGCGGTGACCCGGCCGAGCAGTGGGCCGGGGGTCTCGCGTTGCACCGAGGTCAGCGTGGCGATCAGCACTGCGGGCAGGCCCGCGCCGATCGCCGCGCCGGACACCAGCGCCAGCGGGTCGGACGGCACCGCCCGCAGGGCCACCGCGACGGCCAGCAGTCCGATGCCGTACGCCGCGAAGCGCCGCTCGCCCAGGTGGCGCAGGGCCGTGCCGGACAGCAGGCCCACCGCGACCGACCCGGCGCCCTGCACGGCGTACAGCACACCGGCGTACGCGGGGGAGTGCCCGAGGTCGTCGACGACGGCGTAGATCATCGCCCCGTTCACTCCGGCGCAGAGCATGGTCGCGCCGCCCGCCAGGACCAGGGGGCGCAGTACGGGGTGCGCCCATAGATGGCGGGCGCCCTCGGCGGTCCGCTTCCGCCCGTCTCCGGTGGGCGGCGCGGGCCTCTCCTCCCGCGCCCGGAGCAGCGCGTACAGCCCAGTGGCCAGCACGAACGTGGCCGCGTCCAGGAGGGCGACACCCGCACCGCCGTACGCCGCGTAAAGGCCCGCACCCGCCAGCGGGGCCAGGAGTTTCATGCCCTCGTTGGCCGTCATGCGCAGGCCGTTGAAGTCGCCGAGCAGGGCCGGGGCGACGGCGGTCGCCACGAGCGCCGACTCGGCCGCGTCATGGACGACGCCCGCCGCGCCGTAGAGGAACAGCACCGCGTACAGCAGCCATAAGTCGCCCGGGGCGTCGACGCTCACGAGGGTGAGCAGGAGGGTGCCCAGGAGCACGTTCACGCCGATCAGCAGCGGCTTGCGGCGGCCACGGTCGGCAAGGGCGCCCAGCAGCGGGCCCGCCAGGGTCGGCAGCCACATGGCGAGCATGCACAGCGCGGCCAGGCCGTCCGAGCCGGTGAGGTCCTTGACCCATACACCGGACACCAGCCACAGGGCCGAGGTGCCGAAGCCGGAGACCACCACCGAGGAGAGGCAGAGCCCCGCGTCGCGGTCGCGCAGGACGCGCACCAGAGGCCAGGTCGTCTTGGTCGTCATGCCTGGCCATCGTGGGACTAAGGACCGTGCGGAGGGATCGGGAGAGTGCCCTAATTCCGGCGCTTCCGCTGGGAGGATCCCGATCCCGAGGACCGGGAGACGGTGGTGACGCTGTCGCTGTACGACACCGACGTCAGACAGTCTTGGTGTACGACAGGCCTACCGGCGGATCGACCTTGATGTATTCGCCCACCAGGTAGAACAGCTCGCCTTCCGGGGGCTGCATCGCGATCCGGTAGGCACCGCCCGGGCGGAGGTCGAATTAGGTTGGCCGGGCCAGGGGTCACGATTCCGAAGCGATGAGTTCCGTGGCCGGTGTCGGTCTACCTCCCAGGAGCGACATCAGGACATCAGGAGGAGCAGCCGATGACCGACACGACCCCGACCCTCGACCTCGGACCGCAGGCGGCGGTCGTGGCACGCCTCGCCGAGGGCGTCACCGACGAGCAACTGACGGAGCCGACGCCCTGCCCCGAGTACGCGGTGCGCAACATCCTGGCCCACCTGGCCGGGCTCGCCGTCGCCTTCCGCGACGCCGGCCGCAAGGACCTGGGCGTCACGACCGACACCCGCCCGGACTCCGCCGTGCCCGAGCTCGGGCAGGGCTGGCGCGAGGAGCTGCCCAAGGTGCTCGGCGAGCTGGCCGAAGCCTGGCGGGACCCGGCCGCGTGGAGCGGTATGACCCGCGCCGGAAGCGTGGACATGCCCGGCGAGATCGCGGGCCTGGTCGCGACCGACGAGCTGGTGATCCACGGCTGGGACCTGGCCCGTGCGACCGGCCAGCACTACGCTCCCGACCCGGCCGCGCTCCGAATCTGCCACGACTTCCTCGCGGCGGCGGCCGACGACCCCGACCGCGGCGAGATCTTCGGCCCCGTCGTACCCGTCGAGGCGGACGCGGCGCTGCTGGACCGGGCGGTGGGGCTGAGCGGACGGGAGCCGGGGTGGACGCGCGTGGCCTGAGGAGCCGGGGCCGACTCGCGGCAGCGGCCGGCGGGCAGCCCCCGACGCGGGTGCGCCCGGACCGAACGGCGTGACGTCCACGCCCGCTTCACCGCCCCACGCCCCGTTCGGCGCGGCAGAATGTCAGGGGGAGACGGCACACGAAGCGGTGGTCGGAACGGGGTGGGGCATGGCGGGCTCGGCGCAGCGCAGCCGGTCGCGGGGGGAAATGATCCGGCAGCGCACACGGGCACGCTTCGTGGGCCGGCGGGCGCAGCTGTCGCTGTTCGCGGAGAACCTGGGGAAGGACCCGCATTCGGAGGAGGACCCGGCCGAGTTCCTGTTCCATGTGCGCGGCGTGGGCGGCGTGGGCAAGTCCACGCTGCTGCGCCAATGGCAGGAGGCCGCCCGGCGCGCGGGCGCGGTGACCGCGGTGGTGGACGAGGGCGACGTCCACGGCGTGCAGCAAGCCCTGTCGGAGCTGGCGCGGCAACTGGCCGCGCAGGCGGGCCCGCTCAAGGAGTACGACCGGGCGGCCGAACAGTACCGCCGGGAGCAGGAGGCCGCCGTCGAGCCTGTGCCGGCCGAGGGGGACGCCTCGGTGTCCAGCAGGGTGGTGGCGCAGGCCGCCTTGGGGGCCGTTTCGCTGATACCGGGCGCCGCCCCCGTCGCCGCGATGGCCAGCCCCGACGCCGCGGCTCAGGGCCTCGACCGGCTCCGCTCCGGTGCCCGGACTCGCACCCGCCGGGCCCGGGCGAGCGACGCGGCCGAGGTGAGCCGGGCGTTCGTCTCGGAACTGGGCCGGCTCTGCGGCCGGTACCCGTGGGTCGTGCTGTTCCTCGACACCTGGGAAGTGACCGGCCGCTACCTGGACGGGTGGCTGCGCGACCTGCTCGAGGACGCGTTCGGGCCGTTACCCGTCAACGTGATGGTGGTACTGGCCGGACGCGACGAGCTCGCGGAACGGGAGTGGGCTCCGCTGCGGGCTCTTGTGGCGGACGTCCCGCTCGACGTGTTCACCGCCGCGGAGACGAGGGCGCTGCTCGCTGCCCGGGGCGTGACGGAACCCGACGTGGTGGAGGCGGTGCTGCAGCTGTCGATGGGGCTGCCCCTGCTGGTGGAACTCCTCGCCCTGACCCGGCCGGCGGCGGCCGAGGACGTCGCCGCCGACGGGAACGTGGCGGACGTGGCGGTCGAACGGTTCGTGCGGTGGATCACCGACGCGCGGCAACGCGAGACGGTACTGGCGTGCGCGTTCGCACCGCAGCTGAACGAGGACATCTTCGCCACCGCCGTACCTGCCGAGGCCCACGGGCTCTGGCAGTGGTTGTGCGAGCAGCCGTTCGTCAGCGGTCGCGGCGACTTCAAGCAGTACCACGCCGTGGTGCGCGCGAGCATGGTCCGTCAGCAGCGCGCCCACTCTCCCCAGCGCTGGACCACCGCGCACACACGGCTGGCGGACGCGCACGCCGTCTGGCGCGCCGCCGCCGAGCAGGGGCTGCCCGAGGCCAAACGCTGGGGTGACCCCAGATGGCGCAGGCACCGGCTGGACGAGACGTACCACCGGCTGTGCGCGAATCCCGCCGCCCAGCTGCCGGGCACGCTGGAGGAGGCCGTCCACGCCGCCGGCCAGGACGCCGAGATCCTTCGGCAGTGGACCGACGGCTTCGCGCAGGCCGCGCGCGACAGCGCCGATCCGGCCCTTCTCGCCTGGGCCGAACGGCTCCAGAGCGCCGCCGCGGACGCCCAGCCCCTGCTCGCCGCCCTGGCCGCCCTGCTGGCCCACGGTGGCCTGGACACCTCCGCCCGTGCCTGGGTCCACACCTACCGCGGCCGGCAGCTCTATCTCGCGGACCGCGACGACGAAGCCGCCCAGGCGCTGGACCTGGCCGTCGCCACGGATCCGCGCAACGCCCGGGCCTGGGCCTACCGAGGCGACCTGCATCGCTGGCTCGACCACTCGGACCAGGCGATCAGCGACCTCACGACCGCGCTCACACTCGATCCCACGGATGCCTGGTCCCTGGCCCGGCGGGGCGAAGCCAACGGTCAGGCGGGCCGCAACGAGGAGGCCGTCGCCGATCTGACAGCCGCCCTCGAACTCGACCCGACCATGGCGCGGGCCCTCGCCTCCCGTGGTGAAGTCCACCGTGCGGCGGCCCGTTACGGGGAGGCCCTGGCGGATTTCACAAATTCCCTGGGTCTCGATGCCGGCCTCGCCGCGGACGTCCTGCCCCACCGCGCGCTGGTGCACTCGCATGCGGGTCGCCACGACGCCGCGATCGCCGACTTCACGGCTGCCCTGGAGATCGATCCCACATACGCGTGGGCTCGCGCCCAGCGCGGGCTGGTCCACGCGGCGGCCGGGCGTCACGAGGAGGCCGTCGCCGACTTCACCGCGGCTCTAGAACTGAACGGGACTCTCGCCTGGGCCCTGGCCGAGCGGGGTGTGGCCCATCGGGCGGCGGGCCGCACGGCCGAGGCCGTCCGGGACCTCACGGCCGCCGCGGAACTCGACCCCCCGTACGCCTGGGCCCTTGCCCAGCGAGGCGAGACCCACCGCCTCGACGGCCGATACGACCTGGCCGTCGACGACTTCACGGCGGCCATGGCCATCAACCCTTCCTACGCCTGGGCCCTCTCCCACCGTGGCGAAGCCCACCGGGAGGCCGGCCGCTTCGAGGAGGCGATCATCGACTTCACCGCCGCACTGGACATCGACTCCGCTTCGATGTGGACCCTCGCGTCCCGGGGCCAGGCGCACCGTGAGGCCGGCCGCCTCGACGACGCGATCGCCGACCTCTCCGCCGCCCTCGCGGTGGACCCCACGCTGGATTGGGCCTTGGCGGAGCGGGGGGCGGCGCATCGTCAGGCGGGGCGTTTCGAGGAGGCGGTGGCCGATTTCACGGCGGCGCTGGCTCTTGATCCGGCCTATGTGTGGGCTCTGGA
>NZ_JBSHKH010000047.1:31692-56897 GCF_053643595.1 Streptomyces sp. NPDC055506
GTGGCCGATTTCACGGCGGCGCTGGCTCTTGATCCGGCCTATGTGTGGGCTCTGGTGTCCCGTGGGCAGGCGCATCGTCAGGCGGGGCGTTTCGAGGAGGCGGTGGCCGATTTCACGGCGGCCCTGGCTCTCGATCCGGCCTCCACCTGGGCTCTGTCCGAGCGTGGTCAGACACACCGTGAGACCGGCCGTCTCGACGAGGCGATCGCCGACTTCACCGCCGCGCTGGAACACGACCCGACCCTCGTGGAGGCCCTGGCGGAACGCGGGGAGGCCCACCGTCAGACCGGCCGGCACGAGGAGGCCGTCGCCGACTTCACGGCCGCTCTGGAACACGACCCTGATCTGTCCTGGGCCCTCGAACGCCGAGGGATCGCCCGGCGGGAAGCGGGCCACTACGCGTTGGCCCGGCAGGACCTCGAGCAGGCGATCGCGGCCGAACCCGGCGACCGCGGAGTCCTCTTCGAACAGCTCATGCTGGACACGGTGACATCGGGACTGGAGACCTGCCGAGACCGGTGGACGGCCCTGCTGACTCACCCGGCCGACGCCCCCGGCGACGACGCGACCAGGTACTTCGCCCTGTTCCGGGTGCTGCTCCTGGATGCGGAGGACACCGTCGCGGAGGCCATTGGGTCGTTCCTCGACAGCGGTCCGGACTTCGACGCGGTGACGGACCTGCTGCACTACCTCGCCGAGCTCTCCGACGCGGACGGCACCCTCGCCGAGCGTGCGGGACGCAGCCGCCGGCTGGTCCTGGCGCACACCGGCGCATGAGGTCCGCCGACAACCATCTCTGTCGAAAGCATTGACGAACCACACGCGCCCTCCTACCGTCATCGCGTCGTACTTCGTACGTCATATATGAGACGCGATACGCGAGATCCGAGAGGCGCGCATGACCTCTGTGCCCACGCCGATCCCCTCCCGCACGCAGTTCGTGCTGGAGGGGATCAAACACCGCATCCTCACCGGGCAGTTGACGCCGGGGCAGGCGCTGGTCGAGACCGAGCTCGCCGCACAGTTCGGGGTGTCGAAGACCCCGGTGCGCGAGGCGCTCAAGACCCTCGCAGGGACCGGGCTCGTCGTGATGAGCCAGTACAAGGGCGTCACAGTGCGCCTGGTGGACGCGGACATGGCGCGCGAGGTCTACGACGTACGGCTGCTGCTGGAACCCGAGGCGCTGAAGCGCGCCGTACAGCGCGGGGCCTCCCTGGACGCCGCCCGTGAGGCGCTGACCAGGGCCGACGCGGCCATCGACACCGCCGAACGCTCCCTCGCCAACCGGGAGTTCCACCGCGCCCTGTATCTGCCGTGCGGCAACCCGCTGCTCGGCCGGATGCTCGACGAGGTCCGCGACCAGGCCGCCCTGGTCTCCGCCGTCGCCTGGGCCGCCTCGCCCTCCTGGGAGCGGGAGGCCGGCGAGCACCGGGAGATCCTGCGGCTCGCCCTCGAGGGTGACGGCGAAGGCGCGGCCCGTGCGCTGCACGCCCACATCGCGTCCTTCGTGCGGCGCGCCTTCCCCGAGGCGGGACTGGAACAGGAAGGTCAGGAATGAGCAGCGTGGCGTTCGAGACCCAGCGGGCGGCCCTGGCCGACGTGGTGGCGATCCCGGTGACACCGTTCGCCGAGGACGGCTCCGTCGCGCGGGACACCTACCGGGCCCTGCTGCGCCGTCTGCTCGACGGCGGCATCACGACCCTCACCCCGAACGGCAACACCGGTGAGTTCTACGCCCTGACCCCCGAAGAGCGCCGTCTGGTCACCGAGTTGACCATGGACGAGGCCGGGGACCGGGCCGCCGTCCTGGTCGGGGTCGGCCACGACGTGCCCACCGCGGTCTCCTCGGCCCGGCACGCCCGTGACCTCGGCGCCCAGATGGTGATGGTCCACCAGCCCGTCCACCCCTACGTCTCCCAGGCCGGCTGGGTCGACTACCACCGTGCCGTCGCCGAGGCCGTGCCCGAGCTGGGCGTCGTCCCCTACGTCCGCAACCCGCAGCTCACCGGCGCCCGGCTCGCCGAACTCGCCGACGCCTGCCCGAACGTCATCGGCGTGAAGTACGCCGTCCCGGACGCCGCCAGGTTCGCGGCCTTCGCCCGTGACGCCGGCCTTGAGCGGTTCGTGTGGGTGGCGGGGCTCGCCGAGCCGTACGCGCCCTCCTACTTCTCCGCGGGCGCCACCGGCTTCACCTCGGGGCTCGTCAACGTCGCCCCCGCCGTCTCCCTGAACATGATCGAGGCGCTGCGCTCCGGCGACTACCCGGCCGCCATGAAGGTCTGGGAGCAGATCCGCCGCTTCGAGGAACTGCGCGCGGCCAACGGCTCCGCCGACAACGTCACCGTCGTCAAGGAGGCCCTCGCCTCCCTCGGACTGTGCCGCCGCGAGGTCCGCCCGCCGAGCAGGCCGCTGCCTCAGAGCGAGCGCGCCGAGGTCGCCGCCATCGCCGCGGGGTGGTCGATATGACCGGCAGACTGCGTCCCGAGGAGCTCAGGAGCCATCAGTGGTACGGCGCCGAGGGCCAGCTTCGTACGTGGTCGCACAACGCCCGTATGCGCCAGCTCGGTTACGAGGCGGAGGAGTACCGGGGCCGCCCGGTGATCGCCGTCCTGAACACCTGGTCCGACATCAATCCGTGCCACGTCCATCTGCGCGAGCGCGCCGAGGCGGTCAAACGGGGCGTGTGGCAGGCCGGCGGCTTCCCGCTGGAGTTCCCGGTCGCCACGCTCTCCGAGACGTACCAGAAGCCGACCCCGATGCTCTACCGCAACCTGCTCGCGATGGAGACGGAGGAGTTGCTGCGGTCGTACCCGATCGACGCGGCGGTGCTGCTCGGCGGCTGCGACAAGTCGACGCCCGCACTGCTCATGGGCGCGGCCTCGGCCGACGTACCGGCGATCTTCGCGCCGGCGGGGCCGATGCTGCCGGGTCACTGGCGCGGCGAGACCCTCGGGTCCGGCACCGACATGTGGAAGTACTGGGACGAGCACCGCGCGGGCAACCTGACCGACTGCGAACTGAGGGAGCTGCAGGGCGGGCTGGCGCGTTCACCCGGTCACTGCATGACCATGGGGACCGCGTCGACGATGACCGCGGCGGCGGAAGCCCTCGGTATGACACTGCCGGGCGCGTCCTCGATCCCGGCCGTCGACTCCGGGCACGAGCGGATGGCCGCAGCCTCCGGGCGCCGTGCCGTGGAGCTCGCCTGGACCGCGCTCAAGCCGTCCCGGATCCTCACCCGCGAGGCCTTCGAGGACGCCGTCACCACGGTGCTCGGGCTCGGCGGCTCCACCAACGCCGTCATCCACCTGATCGCGATGGCGGGGCGCTGCCGGGTCGAGCTCACCCTCGACGACTTCGACCGCATCGCCCGCACCGTGCCGGTGCTCGCCAACGTCCGGCCCGGCGGACAGACGTACCTCATGGAGGACTTCTACTTCGCCGGCGGTCTGCCCGCCTTCCTCTCGCGGATCACCGACCTGCTGCACCTGGAGCGGCCGACCGTCAACGGAACCCTGGGAGAGCAGATCGGGGACGCCGTCGTGCACGACGACGACGTCATCCGCAGCCGCGAGAACCCGGTCGCCGCCGAGGGCGGAGTCGCCGTGCTGCGCGGCAACCTCTGCCCGGACGGCGCCGTCATCAAGCACATCGCCGCCGAGCGGCACCTGCTCAAGCACACCGGGCCCGCAGTCGTCTTCGACGACTACAAGACGATGCAGCGCACCATCAACGACCCCTCGCTCGGCATCACCCCCGAGCACGTGCTCGTGCTGCGGGGCGCCGGCCCCAAGGGCGGCCCGGGCATGCCCGAGTACGGGATGCTGCCGCTGCCCGACTACCTGCTCAAGCAGGGCGTCCGCGACATGGTCCGGATCTCCGACGCCCGGATGAGCGGGACGAGTTACGGCGCGTGCGTGCTGCACGTGGCACCCGAGTCGTACGTCGGCGGACCGCTCGCCCTCGTCCGCACCGGCGACAGCATCACCCTCGACGTCGAGGCCCGGACCCTCCACCTCAACGTGAGCGAGGAGGAGCTGGAGAGCCGCCGCAAGGGCTGGGCTCCCCCGCCCACCCGCTACGAACGCGGTTACGGGGCCCTGTACAACGACCAGATCACCCAGGCCGACACAGGCTGCGACTTCGAGTTCTTGGCAAGGCCAGGCAAGGCCCCGGATCCCTACGCCGGTTGACCAGTCCCACTCAGGGGCGCGGGGAACTGCGCGACAGACCACAACAGGTCCGCACTCGCCACACCACCGCAAGAGGCACTACGTACCGCGCACTCCAGGCGGACTCCCGCACATCGAGAAAGCGCTTCCCGTACGACCGTACCGAGATCGGAGACCCTGTCATGGCCCAAGCCGCAGCCGTGGCGAAACCGCCCGCGCCACCCCGGCGGCGCCGGGCCTCCGCCACGCCGCGCAGGCTCCCGTACCTGCTGATCGCCCCGGCCGCCCTGCTCATGCTGGGCTTCATCGCCTACCCGGTCATCAGCGTCTTCTACTACAGCCTGCAGAACTACAACCCCACCAAGCCGTGGCGGAACGGCTACGCGGGCTTCGACAACTTCGTCCACGCCTTCACCAAGGACCCGGTCTTCTGGGACACGCTGGTCTTCAGCGCCAAGTGGGTCGTCGTCGAGGTCGGACTCCAACTGCTCTTCGGTCTCGCGCTGGCCCTCATCGTCAACCAGACCTTCGTGGGCCGGGGTCTGGGACGCGCCCTGGTCTTCTCCCCGTGGGCCGTCTCCGGCGTGCTCACCTCCGCGATCTGGGTGCTGCTCTACAACTCCCAGACGGGCATCACCCGTTACCTCGCGGACATGGGCATCGGCTCCTACGGCACGAGCTGGCTGTCGGACACCTCCACGGTGTTCCCGGCGGCGGTCGTGGCGGATCTGTGGCGCGGTGTGCCGTTCTTCGCGATCCTCATCCTCGCCGACCTCCAGTCCGTCTCGAAGGACCTGTACGAGGCCGCGGAGGTCGACGGGGCCAGCCGCATCAAGCAGTTCTGGCACATCACGCTGCCGCACCTGAAGGACGCCATCATCCTGTCCACGCTGCTGCGCGCGGTGTGGGAGTTCAACAACGTCGACCTGCTCTACACGCTGACCGGCGGCGGCCCGGCGGGGGAGACCACGACCCTCCCGCTGTACATCGCCAACACCTCGGTCGACGCCCACAACTTCGGCTACGCGTCCGCCCTGACCACGGTCGCGTTCGTGATCCTGCTCTTCTGCTCGATGGTCTATCTGCGGCTGAGCAAGTTCGGAGGCGACAACAAGTGAGCGTCAAGGAAGCCACCAAGGCGGCGCCCGCTCCCGTGCGAGACGCCCCCGAACCGCCCCGGCCCACGAAGAGGAACCGCGCCTGGGACGAGGCACCCCGCTGGCAGGTCTATCTGCCCCTGGGGATCTACCTGGTCTTCACCCTCATCCCCTTCTACTGGATCCTGCTCTTCTCGCTGCGCCCGGCCGGCTCGACCTCGCTCGTGCCCTGGCCGATGACGTTCGAGCACTTCGAGAAGGTGTGGACGGAACGCAGCTTCGGCACCTACTTCACCAACAGCGTGCTCGTCGGCGTCGCCACCCTGCTCATGACGACGCTCGTCGCGCTGGCCGGCGGCTACGCCCTCGCCCGGTTCGACTTCAAGATCAAGCGGGCGTTCATGCTGGCGCTGCTGTGCTCCCAGTTCGTACCGGGCGCGCTGCTGCTGGTGCCGCTGTTCGAGATTTTCGCCGAACTCCAGATGATCAACTCGCTGGGCAGTGTCATCCTCGCCGAGACGGTCTTCCAGCTACCGCTGTCGATGATCCTGATCAGCAACTTCATCAAGAACGTGCCGTACTCCCTGGAGGAGGCGGCCTGGGTGGACGGCTGCAACCGCATGACGGCCTTCCGGATCGTGGTGCTGCCGCTGCTGCGGCCCGGCCTGATCGCCGTCGGCTCCTTCGCCTTCGTCCACTCCTGGAACCACTTCCTGTTCGCCCTGATGTTCCTGAACAACCAGGACAAGCAGACGATCCCCGTCGGCCTCAACTCCCTGATGAGCGCGGACAGCGTCGACCTGGGCGCCCTCGCGGCGGGCGGCATCATCGCGGCCGTCCCGGTCGTGATCGTGTTCGCCTTCATCCAGAAGTGGCTGATCACCGGCTTCAGCGCGGGGGCGGTGAAGGGATGAGACTCAGACAAATGGCCGTAGCGGCCGGGCTGTTGGGGCTGCTGTGCGTCCCCGCGCACGCCGAGGACCGGGACATCAGCCGCGACACCCTGCCGGCGAACGACGGCTGGGCCGCCGAGGGCGCGGGCACCACCGGAGGCGCCGCCGCCGACGCCGAGCACGTCTTCACCGTCACCGACCGCGCCGGGCTGGCCCGCGCCCTCGACGGCGGCAGCGACACCCCGAAGATCATCAGGATCGCCGGGACCGTCGACGCCAACACCGACGACGACGGCGACCGGCTGGACTGCTCCGACTACGCCAGCGGCGGCTACAGCCTGAAGAAGTACCTCGCCGCCTACGATCCCCGCACCTGGGGCTCCGCCAAGCCCGGCGGCCCGCAGGAGGAGGCCCGCCAGGCCTCAGCCGCCCGGCAGGCGGAGCGGATCGTGTTGCCCGTCGGCTCCAACACCACGATCGTCGGCCTCGGCGACTCGGCCGTCCTGAAGGGCGCGAGCCTTCAGGTGAAGAACGCCGACAACGTGATCATCCGCAACCTCGACGTACGCGACGCCTATGACTGCTTCCCCGTCTGGCAGCCCAACACCGGCGGCCTCGGCGACTGGAAGGCGGCCTACGACACGATCTGGCTGACCGGCGCCACCCATGTGTGGATCGACCACGTCACCGCGTCCGACAAGGGGCACCCGGACGCCAAGGAACCCACCTACTTCGCCCGCAACTACCTGCGCCACGACGGCCTGCTGGACATCACAGGCGGCTCCGACCTCGTGACCGTCTCCTGGAGCCGGTTCGCCGACCACGACAAGGCGATGCTCATCGGCAACGGCGACACCGCCACCGGCGACCGGGGCAGGCTCCGGGTCACCCTGCACCACAACGCGTTCGAGTCGGTCGTCCAGCGCGCCCCGCGCGTCCGCTTCGGGCAGGTGCACGTCTACAACAACCGCTACGAGATCACCGACGACGACTACCGCTACTCCTTCGGCGTCTCCACCGAATCGCGGATCCACGCCGAGAACAACGCCTTCCACGCCCCCGGCCATGTGGAGGTCGCCGACCTGGTCAAGAGCTGGAACGGCAGCGCCCTGCATCAGAGCGGCACCCTCTTCAACGGCTACCCGGTCGACCTGCTCGCCATCTACAACGCCTACAACTCGGGCAGTGAGCGCGATCTGGCCGACGACGTCGGCTGGACCCCCACCCTGCACGGGCCGGTCGAGGGCGCGGCGGCGGCCGACCGGGCCGTGGCCCGCGGCGCGGGAGCGGGGAGGATCCCGTGACCGGTCGCATGATCGACGCCATGAACGACGCCATGATCGACTCCATGAACGACTCCATGAAAATGCCTCTGCCCGTCGTCCTCGCCGGCGCCAGGGGCCACGGCCGCTGGCACGTCGAGAACATCCGCCGGCTCCAGAAGCAGGGCATCGTGCGGCTCGTCGGCGTCTGCGAGCTGACACCGCTGACCGAGGAGGAACTCGGCGACCTCGGCACGCCCGAGCAGTCCGCCGACTTCGGGGCCCTGCTGGACTCCACCGGCGCCAGGATCGCCGTGATCTGCACACCGATCCCGACCCACACCGACCTGGCGCTCACGGCGGCCGAGCGGGGCGTGCACCTCCTTCTGGAGAAGCCGCCCGCCCCCTCGTACGCGGAGTTCCGCCGCATGGCCGACGGGGTCGCGGCGGCCGGTGTCGTCTGCCAGATCGGCTTCCAGTCGCTGGGCTCGCACGCCCTGCCCGCCATCCGCGAGATGGTCGCCGAGGGCGCGATCGGCAAGCTGGTCGGGATCGGCGGGGCCGGTGCCTGGGTACGCGACGAGGACTACTTCCGGCGGGCCCCCTGGGCGGGCAGGCGGCGGCTGAACGGCGTCGACGTGATCGACGGGGCGCTGACCAACCCCCTCGCTCACGCCGTCGCCACCGCCCTCGCCCTGGGCGGCAGCACCCGTGCCGAGCACGTCACCGGCATCGAGACCGAGCTGCTGCGGGCCAACGCCATCGAGTCCGACGACACCTCCTGCGTCCGGATCACCACCGCGCAGGGCCACCCGGTGACCGTCGCCGCGACTCTGTGCGCCGAGGAGTCGGACGAGCCGTACGTCCTGGTGCACGGCAGCAGCGGCCGGATCACCTTCTGGTACAAGCAGGACCGGGTGCTGCTCCAGCGCGCGGGGCACGGCCCGGAGGAGTCCGACCACGGGCGTACCGACCTGCTGGAGAACCTCGTCGCACACCTCACCACCGGCGCGGCCCTGCTGGTCCCGCCGGAGGAGACCGGTGCCTTCATGAAGGTCGTGGAGGCCATCCGCACTTCTCCCGACCCGGCACCGCTGCCGGACACCGCCTGGCACCGGATCCCCGACGAGAACCGCCGTGTCGTACCCGGCATCGACGGACTCGTCGCGGCCGCCGCCGACACCCTCTCCCTCTACTCCGAACTCGGCGCCCCCTGGGCGCGAGGGCACTTCTCGAACGAGGTGAGCACCCGATGACCAGCAACGACACCGCGGTCCTGCGCGTCGCGGGCCGGCCGGTCGGCCGGTACGTCACCCGGCCCGAGCTGCCGGTCCGGCTCTCCCCGCGCCCCTATCTGCATCCCGTCACCACCCTGTCCGGTACGGCGGTCACCGAGCTGAGCCCCGCCGACCACGCACACCACCTCGGCGTCGGTGTAGCCGTTCCCGACGTCGAGGGGTTCAACTTCTGGGGCGGGCGCACCTACGTCCGCGACCAGGGCCCGACCGAGCTGGACAACCACGGCTCCCAGCGGCACGTCGCGTTCCAGCTGCGCGACCCGGACGGCTTCGTGGAGGAACTGCGCTGGGTGGCGCCGGGCGGTGAGCTGCTGCGCGAGCGCCGTACGGTCGCGGCCACCGAACTCACCGATCAGGCCTGGGCCCTGGACCTCACCTTCTCCCTCACCAACGTCACCAAGGACCCGCTGTCGATCGGCAGCCCGGCGACCAACGGGCGCCCGGGCGCGGCCTACGGCGGCTTCTTCTGGCGCGCCCGCAAGGAGGCCGCGCCGCCGGACGTCTTCACCGCCGGCGGCGAGGGCGAGACCGAGGCGCACGGCAGACGCGCCGACTGGCTCGCCCTGGCCGGCTCCGGCTGGACGCTGGTCTTCGCCGGGGCCACCGAACAGACCCGCCGCGACCCGTGGTTCGTACGGACCGGGGAGTACCCCGGGGTCGGCTCCTCGCTGGCCCACGACGAGCGGCTGCCGATCCCGCCGGGCGAGACCGTCGTCCGCCGTGTCGTCACCGTCGTCGCCGACGGCCGACTGGGCCGGGACGCCGCGGCCGCCCTGGTCCGCAAGGCGGTGAGCCCGTGACCACCGAGACCTACCGCAACCCGATCCTCGACGCCGACTGGTCGGACCCGGACGTCGTCCGCGTCGGCGACGACTTCTACCTCACCGCCTCCAGCTTCGGCCGCGCCCCCGGCCTGCCGTTACTCCACTCCCGCGACCTGGTGAACTGGACCCTGGTCGGCCACGCCCTCGAACGCCTCGAACCGGCGGAGGCCTTCGAGCGGCCCCGGCACGACTGCGGCGTCTGGGCCCCGTCCCTCCGCCATCACGACGAACGCTTCTGGATCTTCTGGGGCGACCCCGACCAGGGCATCTTCCAGATCAACGCCCCCGAGATCAGGGGCCCCTGGACCCGGCCGCACCTGCTGAAGGCCGGTAAGGGCCTGATCGACCCCTGCCCCCTGTGGGACGACGAGACCGGCGAGGCTTATCTGGTGCACGCCTGGGCCAAGTCCCGCTCCGGCGTCAAGAACCGCCTCACCGGGCACCGGATGCGTCCCGACGGCACCGAACTCCTCGACGAGGGCAAGGTGATCGTCGACGCCGACCGCATACCCGGCTGGTTCACCCTCGAAGGCCCCAAGCTGTACCAGCACGACGGCTGGTACTGGATCCTCGCCCCCGCCGGGAGCGTCGAGACCGGCTGGCAGGGCGCCTTCCGCTCGCGCGGCTTCTTCGGGCCGTACGAGGAGAAGATCGTCCTGGAGCAGAAGGACACCGACGTCAACGGCCCCCACCAGGGCGGCTGGGTGCGCACCCCGACCGGCGAGGACTGGTTCCTGCACTTCCAGCAGCGCGGCGCCTACGGCCGGGTCGTCCACCTCCAGCCGATGCGCTGGGGCCAGGACGGCTGGCCGGTGCTCGGGGACGACTGCGCCCCCGTCGCCGTACACCAGCTGCCCGACCTGCCGCCGCAACCGTCGGCCGCGCCCGCCACCGACGACGACTTCCCCGGCGGACGGTACGGCCGCCAGTGGCAGTGGACGGCCAACCCGGGCGACGGCTGGGCCACCCAGCACTCCGGGGACGGGCTCAGGCTGACCTGCGTCCGCTCGGCCGACGCCCACGACCTGCGCAAGCTGCCCAGTGTGCTCACCCAGCGCTTGCCGGGCGCGCCCAGCACCGTCGAGGTGGAGCTGCGGCTCGACAGCGACGAGCCCGGGGCCCGCGCCGGACTCGCGGTCCTCGGGGACGCGTTCGGCTGGATCGGCCTCCAGCGGGGCACCGACGGGACCGCGCACCTCGTGCACCGGTTCGCCGAGGGGGTCGCGGACGCCGAGCGCGACGCCGCCCACCCGCGGCTCGCGCCCGAGGGCCGGGCCCGGCTGCGGATCGAGACCGGCACGGGCGCACGCTGCCGCTTCTCGGCCGACACCGGCGACGGCTTCCGGCCCTCGGGCCCGGTCTTCGCCGCCACCCCGTGGCGCTGGGTCGGCGCCCTGCTCGGCCTCTTCGCCCTCGCGCCCACCGGCCAGGGACACGCCGGCGCGGCGACCTTCACCCGGTTCCGGATCAGCCCCTCGTAACGCACCCGCCGTCGTACGCCTGTTGGGAGCCGCAATGACGCACTTCCGTAGCAAGCGCTTGTCGAGACCGGGGCACGGCAAGGTCGTGGCCGCCGTGCTCGGCCTCGTCGCCACGCTGAGCCTCGGGGCGATGGGGGACGCCCAGGCCGCGCCGCCGGCCTACGAGGCCGTGCCCGCCGCCGACCGCTGGACCGACCGCCCCCACGGCTTCGCCTCCCTCGCCGGCGGCACCACCGGCGGCGCGGGCGGCAAGGTCGTCACCGTCACCGACCAGGCCGCGCTGGCGAAGTACGCGGCGGCCGAGGAGCCCTACGTCATCCGCGTCAAGGGCGCCCTGAAGATGGACCCGTTCGGCACGGAGATACCCGTCACCTCGGACAAGACCATCATCGGCGTCAGCGACACCGCCGAGATCGTGCACGGCGGCTTCACTCTCGACCCCGGCACGCACAACGTCATCATCCGCAACCTCACGATCCGCGACACCGCCATCGAGGGCAACTGGGACTGCAAGGACACCGACTACGACGGCATCCGTCTCGACACCGCCCACCATGTGTGGATCGACCACATACGGTTCTCGCGGATCTGCGACGGCCAGCTCGACATCCGCAAGGACAGCGAGTACGTCACCGTCTCCTACAACCGGTTCACGAACAACAACAAGACCTTCGGCATCGGCTGGACGCCGAACGTCAAGACGCAGATCACGGTCGACCACAACTGGTTCACCGGCACCAAGCAGCGCAACCCGTCCGCCGACAACTGCGCCTACGCGCACCTCTACAACAACTACCTGTCCTCGCAGCTCTCCGACGGCGACCCGGTGTGGACCTACGGGAACTGGTCACGCGGCCGGACGAAGATGGTCATCGAGAACAGCTACTACGACGGCGTCCAGCACCCCTACCAGGCCGACGCCACCGCCGAACTGGTGCAGCGCGGGTCGATCCTGCGGAACACCACGGGCCGCCACGACGCCTGGGGCACGGCGTTCGACCCCCGCGAGTTCTACGCCTACCGCCTCGACCCGGCCGCCGCCGTGCCCGCACTGGTGAAGAGGTTCTCGGGGCCGCAGCAGCGGGTCGGCGGCCCGGTCGAGCTGAACGTACCGGCCGACTACCCGACCCTGCAGTCCGCCGTGGACGCCGTGCCCGACGGCAACGACACCCCGGTGACCATCGCCGTCGCGCCGGGCACCTACCGCGAGAAGGTGTACATCCCCGCGAACAAGCCACAGCTTGTGCTGCGGGGGACCGGACGCGATCGCTCCGACACGGTCATCGTCTTCGACACGCCCGCCGCACAAAAGGGTTCGACGGGGAGCGCCACCGTCCGCATCGCCGCGAACGACGTCACCGCACGCAACCTCACCTTCAGCAACGACTTCGACGAGGCCGCGCACGAGCTGGGCAGCAAGCAGGCGCTGGCCATGGGAGCGCCCCGATGAGACGCCCCCATGGCCAGCGGGTAGGTGCAACCAGGACACGCTGTTGGCCTGACCTCACCGTAGGCAAGGCTCCGGTCATCGCTGACTCGGATTCCTGCTTCGCAGATGGGCGACGCGGACGCACGGACCCACACCGTCGCGCACTACCTCAAGGGCACGGACGGCTGGGCTCCGTACGCCCGCCACCACTGACCCCCCGCACCTTCGCAGCACGTTCTCACAGCCAGTTGGATCCAGAAGAAGAGAGCCGACCAATGAAGATCAGCATTCGCAGAAGCAGGCGCGCCGCCACGGCCGTCGCACTCGGCGCCGCGCTCGCCCTGACCGTCACCGCTTGCGGCGACGACGGCAGCGGGGCGAGCGGTGACAAGGGTTCCGAGGGGAGCGGCAAGGGCGAGATCGTCTTCTGGGACAACAACGGCGGTGTCCGCACCGAGATCTGGAAGAAGATCATCGCCGACTTCGAGAAGGCCAACCCGGACATCAAGGTCGAGTACGTCGGGATCGCCGCCACCGAGTACCAGTCCAAGGTCGACACGGCCCTCCAGGGCGGCGGTCTGCCGGACGTCGGCGGTGTGGGCGCGGCGATGCTCGCCGGGTTCGCCGCGCAGGGCGCACTGGAGCCGCTGGACGAGCGGCTCGGCGAGTCCTCGCTGAACGGCAAGCTCAACAAGGACATGGTCGAGTCGCTGAAGGCGGCCGGCGGTGGCGACGACAAGCTGTACTCGATTCCGACCTCCGCGAACAACGGTGTGCTGTATTACCGCACCGACCTGTTCGAGAAGGCGGGCCTGGAGGAGCCCACGACGTGGGAGCGGTTCTACGAGGCCGCGGACAAGCTCACGAACAAGGGCAAGAACGAGTTCGGCTACACCATTCGCGGTGGCTCCGGGTCCATCGCCCAGGCGCTGGACGCGATGTACGGGCAGTCCGGGATCACATCGTTCTGGGACTCCAGTGGTGACAAGACCACGGTCAACGACCCGAAGAACGTGGCGGCGCTGGAGAAGTACGCGGCGCTGTACAAGAAGGTCACTCCGGCGGCCGACCTCAACAACGACTTCACGAAGATGGTCGCGCAGTGGGACTCCGGCACGATCGGGATGCTGAACCACAACCTCGGGTCGTACCAGGACCATGTGAAGGCGCTGGGGGTCGAGAAGTTCCGGGGTATTCCGCAGCCGGTGGGTGCGGGTGGCAAGCGGGTGCAGGTGTCCAACCCGGTTGATGGGCTGGGGCTGTTCAAGAGCGGAAAGAACAAGGAAGCGGCCTGGAAGTTCATCGAGTTCGCCACGTCCAAGGCGGAGAACTCGCGGTTCAACGAGGCGGCGGGGCAGGTGCCGGCGAACACGGATGCGGCGTCGGATGCGTGGATTTCGAAGGCCGAGCCTACGAAGCTGGCCGCTGACGCGTTGTCGGACGGGTCGACCACGATTGTGCAGCTGCCGTACTACCTGCCTGACTGGAACACGATTTCCAAGGCTGACAATGAGCCCAACTTCCAGAAGGTGCTGCTGGGGAAGATGAGTGCGAAGGAATTCCTGGACACGATGGCTGAGCAGTTGAACGCTGCTCAGGAGGAGTGGGATCAGCAGAACGGGTGATTGCTGGATTCGCCGTGGGGCGGCCTGTGGAGTGCAGGGTGCGGGCCGCCCTTGGCTTGTCGCGCAGTTCCCCGCGCCCCCAAGGAACAGGGAGTTGGTCTTGGTGTCTCTCAGTCGAAGACAGGTTGCCGTCGCCGCTGTTGCCTCTGTGCCTCTCGCCTTGTCCGGTGCCAATGCGGCACTCGCCACCGGGCACCGTAGCCGCACCCTCTACATCGCCGGTGATTCCACCGCCGCCCAGAAATATGCTGCCGCCGCGCCCGAGACCGGGTGGGGGATGGCACTGCCGTTCTTTCTTCACCGTTCTCGGTCCGTGTCCAATCACGCGGTGAACGGGCGGAGTTCCAAGAGCTTTGTGGATGAAGGGCGGCTCGATGCGATTCTCGATGTCATCGAGCCCGGGGATTTCCTTCTCATTCAGTTCGCTCACAATGACGAGAAGGCGGAAGACCCCACCCGCTACACCGAGCCCTGGTCGACGTATCAGGACTATCTGCGGATGTACGTCGACGGTGCCCGGGCCCGTGGCGCGCGGCCCGTGTTCGCCACCGCCGTCGAGCGGCGGAGGTTCGACGCGGGTGGGAAGGCCGTGCCGACGCACGGTGAGTATCCGGCGGCCATGCGGGCGCTGGCCGCCGAGGAGCGGGTCGCGTTGCTGGATCTTCAGGCGCTGTCGCTCGCCCTGTGGCAGGAGCTCGGGGTCGAGGAGACGAAGACGTACTTCAACTGGACCGCGACCGAGCAGGACAACACGCACTTCAATCCGCCGGGAGCGATCGCCGTGGCCCGGCTCGTGGCACGGGAGCTGCTCCGGGCCCGGGTGCTCGGGCCGCGCGATGTGCGCCGGCTGGAGGCGGAGATCCCGGAGTCCTGGATCAGCTGGCCCGAGGCCGCCGCGTAACACCCCTCGACGCAGAAGGAAGAGAGCCGCACCATGAAGATTCAGAAGTGTCATGATCATGCCATTAACAGAGTCGCCCTCCTGGTCGGGTGCACCGCGCTCGTGCTGTCCCTGAGCGGGACCGGCGCGCAGGCCCAGGCGCGGGACACGGCTCGCCAGACCCTCGGGGCGAATGACGGGTGGGGTTCGTACGGCACCGGCACCAGTGGCGGTGCCGCCGCCGACGCCGCGCACGTCTACACCGTCAGCACCTGGGAGCAGTTCAAGGCCGCCCTGAAGGACGGCGGTTCCGCGCCCAGGATCATCAAGGTGCGGGGAATGATCGACGCCGTCTCCCAGGGCTGCGAGGCGTTCGAGGCCGAGGGCTACGACTTCCAGAAGTACCTCGCGGACTATGACCCCGCCGTCTGGGGGCACGACAAGCCGGTCAGCGGTGCGCAGGAGGACCTGCGGGCCGCGTCCGCCGCCCAGCAGGACAAGACCATCAAGGCGAGCGTGCCGGCCAACACCACGATCATCGGCGTGGGCAAGAACTCCGGGATCCTCGGCGGCAGCCTCCAGATCAAGGGCGTCGACAACGTCATCGTCCGCAACCTGACCATCGAGGCCCCGGTCGACTGCTTCCCGCAGTGGGACCCCACCGACGACAACAAGACCGGCGCCTGGAACTCCGAGTACGACGGGGTCGTCGTCTACGGCTCCACCCATGTGTGGATCGACCACAACACACTGACCGACGGCCGCCACCCCGACAGCTCCCTGCCGTCCTACTTCGGCAAGACCTACCAGCAGCACGACGGGCTCGCCGACGTCGTGCGCGGCTCGAACCATGTGACCGTGTCCTGGAACTCGTTCAAGGACCACGACAAGACCATGCTGATCGGCAACAGCGACAGTGCCACCGCCGACGACACGGGCAAGCTGAAGGTCACGCTGCACCACAACCGCTTCGAGGGCATCGTCGAGCGGGCGCCGCGCGTGCGGTTCGGGCAGGTCGACTCGTACAACAACCACTTCGTGGTCACCAAGGGCCAGAAGTGGGGCTACGTCTACGGCATCGGCAAGGAGTCCCGGCTCGTCGCCGAGCACAACGCGTTCACGCTCGCACAGGGCATCAGCCCCGCGAAGATCCTCAAGAAGTGGAACGAGGCCCCGGTCACGGCCGGTTCCAACTACGTCAACGGCAAGGCCGTCGACCTGATCGCCGTGCACAACGCCGAGATCCCCGGGGAGACGCTCCAGTCGGGCGCCGGCTGGACGCCGACCCTGCGGGCCGGTGTCGACCCTGCGAAGGCGGTCCCGGGCATCGTCAACGCCGGCGCGGGCGCCGGCCGCCTGCGCTGACCTGACCAGCCCCTCCCGAACAGGCCGGGGCGGCCCGCATCGCACCCCTTGCCCCGGGGTGCGCCCGCCCCGGCCTTCCCCTCCTCATCCCGCACCCGCCGTACCGCGAAGGAGCAGCCGCATGCTCTCGCAACCCCACCGTTCCCTCTCCCGCCGGGGATTCCTCGTCGCGAGCGCCGCAGCGGGCGCCGCCCTCGGCCTCGCCGCCGGCCCCGCGCGGGCCGGTACCCGTCCGCGTCCGTTCGGCCGGTACGGGTCACCGGCCGCCCGCCGTGACCCCAAGACCCTGTACGTCCACCCCGGCGGCGCCGGTGACTTCACCACCGTCCGGGACGCCGTGGCCGCCGCGACCGGGACCGGCTACACCCTGGTCATCGCCCCGGGCGTCTACCGGCAGACCGTCGCCGTCGACCCCGCCCGTACGGAGATGACCTGGATCGGGGCGAGCGAGGAACCCCGTGACGTCGTGATCGTGTACGACAACGCGGCCGGGACCCCGAAGCCCGGCGGCGGCACCCACGGCACCACCGGCTCCGCCACCACCACTGTGCAGGCCGACGGCTTCACCGCCCGCTGGATCACCTTCGCCAACGACTGGCTGCGCGCCGACCACCCCGACATCACCGGCACCCAGGCCGTCGCCCTCAAGGCCCAGGGCGACCGGTCCGCCTTCCACCACTGCCGGTTCCTCGGCCACCAGGACACCCTGTACGCCGACTCCATGGCACTGGGCACCTTCGCCCGCCAGTACTTCGCCCACTGCTACGCCGAGGGCGATGTCGACTTCGTCTTCGGCCGGGCCACCGCCGTCTTCGAGCACTGCCACTTCCGGACCCTGAACCGCACCGACCTGCCGGCCGCCCCGTACGGCTTTGTCTTCGCCCCCTCCACGGCCGGCGCCAACCCCCTCGGCTACCTGGTGACCAGGAGCCGCGTCAGCAGCGAGGCCCCCGACGGCCACTTCAAGCTGGCCCGGCCCTGGGTGCCCAGCTCCGACACCACCGCCCGCCCGATGCTCACCGTCCGGGACAGCCGGCTCGGCCCGGGCATCGACGCGGTCGCGCCCTACACGAACATGGCGAGCGGCTACCCCTGGCAGTCGATGCGGTTCACCGAGTACCGCAACACCGGGCCCGGTGCCGTCGTGTCCGTTCCGGAGAACCGGCCCCAGCTCACCCGGGCGCAAGCCGCTTCGCACACCAGGCAGATGTATCTCGGCGACTGGCGACCCTGTGCATAGGGCCGCGGCGTTCCTGCTCGGCGAGCAGGACTGCTTCCCCGACCGCGAGGCGCCCCTCGGCTTCCACGGCGAGCGCGTCCAGCGACATGACGGGCTGCTGGACATCGAGGACGGCTCCGACTTCGTCACCGTCTCCGACAGCCGGTTCGACGCGGACTACGGCGGCGAGCGGTTCCATGACACCGGCTCGTGGTTCAACGGCCGGCCCGCCCGGCTGAACGACGTGGCGAGCGGTCTCGGTCTCGGGAGCGATGCCGGCTGGGACCCCGCCGATGTCTACGACTACCGCGCCCACGCCTCCCCGGCGGCGGTCGAGCGGTACGTGCTGCGGCATGCCGGAGCCGGGAGGCCGTATGGACGCCCATGAGCGGCTCGGACGGCGGACGTTCGTGGTCGGAGCGGGTTCGGCGCTGCTGGCCGGGGGAGCGGTGAGCGGGGCGGAGGCGGCGGTCGTGGACGGGCCGCTGCCCGACTTCCACCCCACGCTGAAGGACGCCCTGACCTTCCCGCTCGCCTGGGGCAGGTCCCCGATCCGCGACTTCCGCGCCTGGCGGCGTGCCGCCCGGGCCACGGTCGAGGAGCACCTCCTCGTGGAGCGGCAGGACCGGGTGCCGTTCGCGCCGGAGTACACCGGGCGGCGCCACACGCAGGACTACACAGGCGAGTTGGTGACTGTCTCCCTCACCCGGTATGAGCGCGTGCGCGGCGCCCTGCTCACCCCGCACGGCGAGGGGCCCTTCCCCGCTGTGCTGCTCCTGCACGACCACGGATCCAGGTTCGACATCGGGAAGGAGAAGCTCGTCCGGTCCTGGTACGACGACACGCGTCTCGCCTCCGCTCAGGCTTGGGCGGACAAGTACTTCAGTGGGCGCTTCGTCGGCGACGAACTGGCCCGGCGGGGCTATGTGGTGCTGTGCGTGGACGCCCTCGGCTGGGGCGACCGCGGGCCCCTTGTCTACGAGCAGCAGCAGGCGCTGGCCTCCAACTTCTTCAACCTCGGCTCCTCGCTCGCCGGGCTCATGGCCCGGGAGGACCAGCGGGCCGCCGCCTTCCTGGCGGGGCTCGACCGGGTGGACGCCCGTCGGGTCGCGGCCGTCGGCTTCTCCATGGGCGCCTACCGCGCCTGGCAGACCGCCGCCCTCAGCGACCACATCGCGGCCGCCGCGAGCGTGTGCTGGATGACCGGCCTGAAGGAGATGATGGTGCCCGGCAACAACACGCTGCGCGGGCAGTCGGCGTTCCACATGCTCCACCCGGGGCTCGCCCGGCATCTCGACATCCCCGACGTGGCGAGCATCGCCGCCCCTGGGCCGATGCTGTTCATGAACGGCGGCCTCGACACGCTCTTCCCCGCCGAGGGCGTACGGGTCGCCTACGACAAGCTGCGTGCCGTCTGGCGCTCACGCCACGCGGAGGAGCGGATACGGATGAAGACGTGGCCGGAGCTCGGCCACGTCTTCACCCACGCGATGCAGGACGAGGTCGTCAGCTGGCTCGACGACGTCCTGTGAGACTCACCGCCGTACCGGCTGTATCCCCTCCAGTGTCGGCACCACCGGCTTGATACTGCCGTCGGCCGCGAACTCCATGCGGTCGACGGTGGTCTCGCGGTGCATGCCGTCGCCGCCCGGGAGGCCCGGGCCGTTGAGGGCGAAGCGGTGGTAGACCATGTACCAGTCGTCGGTGCCGGGGGTGTTCACCACCGAGTGGTGACCCGTGCCGAGGATGCCGTACTCGGGCCGCTTCTGAAGGATCGTCCCGCGCTTGGTCCACGGGCCGAGCGGGGACGGACCGGTCGCGTACGCCACGTGGTAGTTCTCGCTGCGGGTGTCGTCCTCCGACCACATGAAGTAGTACGTGCCCTTCCGCTTGATCACGAAGGAGCCCTCGCGGAAGTTGTCCGGGGTGATGTCCTTCACCTTCGACGCGTCGAAGGACACCATGTCGTCGTTGAGCGGCACCACGTACCCGTGCCCGTTGCCCCAGTACAGGTAAGCCTGCCCGTCGTCGTCCGTGTAGACCGCCGGGTCGATCATCTGGCCCTTGAGCGCCCCGCCCTTGGCGACCAGCGGCTTGCCGAGGGCGTCCTTGAAGGGGCCGGCGGGGGAGTCGGCCACCGCCACGCCGATCTGCTGCTCGGCGCAGAAGTAGAAGTAGTACTTGCCGTTCCGCTCGGCGATCGCGGGTGCCCAGGCGTTCTTGTCGGCCCAGCTCACGTCCGGCCCGAGGTCGACGATGACGCCGTGGTCCTTCCAGTTGACCAGGTCCTTCGACGAGTACGCCTTGAACTTGGTGCCGCTCCAGCCCTGGAAGCCGTCCGTCGTCGGGTAGATCCAGTATCTGCCGTCGAGATAGTGCACGTCGGGGTCGGCGTTGAGGCCGGGGAGCAGCGGGCTGCGGGTGCGGACCGCCTCTACCGTCCAGGTGCGCTTCGTCCCGTCGGCGGCCGTCACCGTGTACTTCTGCGGCTTGCGGAAGTCGCGGCGCGTACCGGACTTCGGGCTCAGCGTGGCACCCTCACCCACCCAGAGCTTCGGGGCGAGGTCCCGCAGGTCGGCCTTGGGCTCCATCGGCAGCACGACCTTCGAGGCGCTGTCCGTGACGATCGAGTAGCCCTTCTGGTGCTTGGCCGTCGCGTCCATCACCGAGGTGGAGGTGGACGGGTAGGCCGCCAGCAGCCGGTCGTACTCCTGCTGCGTCACCGGGAGCACCGTGCCGTGCCGGGGGCTCGGCGGGAGCTGGTAGTTCGTGGACGGGGTCCACTTGCCCGAGGCGAGGTCGGTGGTCTCGAACGGCAGATAGCCGCGGCCGCCGTACTCGTCGATGAACAGGTACCACTTCTTCTCGGTGTTCGACTTGAACACCGTCGGGCCCTCACCGCGGTCCATCGCGCCCTTGCCGATGCAGTCGGCCACGAAGTCGTACTTCGTCGAGGTCAGAGAGGTGGACTTCTCGCCGGTGATGAACTTCGAGCAGGGGCTGGAGGAGGTGGGGTCCCGCTCGTCCTTGGTGTAGCGGTAGTACTCGTCCTTGTACTTCACGACCGTGGAGTCGATGACCGAGTAGCCGGGGTCGTTCCAGACCTTCGGCTCGCTGAAGGTGCGGAAGTCCTTCGTGGTCGCGTACATCATCTTGTTGTACGTGTCGCCCTTGTGGTCCGGGTCGTCCTCGGCGTACAGCTTCGACGCCCAGAAGACGACGTACTCACCGAGCTCGTCGTCCCAGTAGGCCTCCGGGGCCCAGGTGTTGCCCGCGGTGTCCGGGGAGACCTTCACCAGGCGCTGGTCGGTCCAGTTGACCAGGTCGGTGGACTCCCAGACCATGATCGACTTGCTGCCGTGCCGCTGGACGTCGTCCCAGCTCCCGCTGGAGTTCTGGTACATCCTGAGGTCGGTGGCGATCAGATAGAACTTGTCGCCCTTCGGGGAGCGGATCACGAACGGGTCGCGCAGCCCCTTCTCGCCGGTCGTCGAGGTCAGGACCGGCTTCCCGGCGTTCAGCTCACGCCAGTGCAGCGCGTCGTTGCCCCGGCTCAGGGCGTAGCGGATCTGCTCGCCGTCGGCGGTGCCCTCACCCGTGAAGTAGGCGAAGAGATAGCCGGCGTACTTGGAATGCTTCACGGGTGGTGCTCCGGGGTCTGCGGTGCTGGGCGGCGCCGTGAGGAGGGTCAGGAGAAGGCCGGTCAGGGCCAGGAACGGAAGCAGAAGCGTGCGGGGGCGCATGACACTTCCTGTCGGAGTGTGGGGGATTCTGTTGGGTATCGGCCCTCGGAGTTTCACCGGACGGGTGCAGTGCGTCAACGGGTGTGCATGAGGCCGGTGGTTCCGAAAGTTTCGGAACCCGGGCACACCCGCGCACGTGACGGCGGCAACCCTTTCCCGGCACGGCGGCGACTGCTGGGCGGAAACGGATCGGGGCGGGCCCCTCCGAACCGCTTTTCGTCCTTCATCCCCCAGGAAAGGAACGCTCCGTGCTGCTCAGCACCGGACGTCACCGCAGGACCCGCACACTCACCATCGCCGCGGCCGTGGCAGTGACCGCGGGGGCGGGCGGCGTCTACCTCGGACTGTCGAGCGGCGGCGCGCTGGCCGCTTCGGCGGCGGTCACCGTCTCCACCGCGGCCCAGCTCGAAGCGGCCGTGAGGAACGCCACCGCCGGCACCGTCATCCAGGTCCGCGGCGGCACCTACTACCCGGCCGCCACCCTCAAGTCCACGGCGAACGGCACGAGTTCCGCGCGCATCACCCTGCGGCCCCACGGCAGCGAGAAGGTACGCATCGACGGCTCCAAACTGCCCGCCGGCTCTTGGCTGGCCGGCCTCTACGGCGACTACTGGACCGTCCAGGACCTGGCCTTCGTCAACGCCCCGGCCCAGGGCTTCGTCGCCACCTCCTCGGCCGGCGGCGTGTTCAGGAACCTGGTCACCGCCGGCAACGGCGACTCCGGCTTCACCCTGCGCGGCGACGGCACGACCGGCAACCTCGTGCAGAACCTGGACAGCCACGGCAACTACGACCCGGCAGGACACGGCCAGAACGCCGACGGCATCGCCGTGAAGTTCGGCTCCGGGACGGGCAACAAGATCACCGGCGCCCGGCTGTACGACAACTCCGACGACGGCCTCGATCTCTGGCAGTTCTCCTCGCCGGTCACCCTCGACCACTCCTGGGCCTTCGGCAACGGGAAGAACCGCTGGGACGACCCGGCCTTCGAGGGCAACGGCAACGGCTTCAAACTGGGCGGCGGGGGCGCCTCCGTCGCCCACGTCGTCAACAACAACGCGGCCTGGGACAACACGCTGCACGGCTTCACCGAGAATTCCAACACCGGCGCCGTCGCCCTGAACCGCAACACCGCGTACGCCAACGCCCAGAACGGCTTCTACTTCGCCACCGGCAAGGCCCGCCTCGGCAAGAACCTCGCCGTCAAGGACAAGGGCGGCCCGGTGAAGCGGGGTTCCTCGACGGTCTCCGCAGGCAACAACTGGGACAGCGGCGTCGCCACCCCGCCCTTCAGGTCGACGGACGCGAAAACCGTGTACGCCGCCCGCGGGGCGGACGGCGCCCTCCCCGCGACGACGTTCCTGACGACCGGCTCCATGACCATCGGGTCGACGATGGACTAGGCGCCGTGTCTCCTCGAATGGTCGGTCACCGGCAGGTGTCCATCCAGCGGGTGACCAGGGAGGTGTCGTTCTTGTCGGCGTCACGAGCGGGACCGCACAGGAACGGGCTGAAGCGGGTGTCGGTACGCAGCCAGAGGCTGAAGAACGACACGATCCACTTGCCCTGCTTGGCCTTGTCGCCGTAGCCCGTCATCGGGCACAGATGGTCGCCCGGTACCTCGATGTACAGCTTCTCGGCCCGGGACATGGAGTTGTACCAGGGCACCGCGAAGGTGTCGCCGTGGGCGACGGGGTCGCTCTGACAGGTCAGGAAGAAGGTGGGCTCGGTGACCGAGGAGAAGTTCCCGTTCGGGTGGTACGGGGCGGTCGGCACGCCCGCCCGGAAGCGCGGGTCGTCCCGGAGGGCCGCCATGACGCCCCCGCCGCCCATCGAGTGACCGGCCGCGCCCAGGGTGCCGTTGAGCTTCCCCGACAGCGGGTTGCCGGGGGTTTTGCCGAGCGCGAGCAACTGGGTGCCGGCGGCGCTGATCTGGCGGCCGCGCGATTCGGGATCGTCGGTGAGTGTCTTCGTTCCGACGTTGATGACGACGAAGCCCCAGGAAGCGAGGCGGGTTGCCAGCCATCGCAGGTTCTGCTGGGTGCCCTGGTAGCCCGGCATCAGCACGACGCCCGGGTACGAGCCCCTGGCCGTGGGATGGGTGACCGTGCCCGAGCCGTACCCGTTCGGGCGGGCAACGGTGTAGGTGGCGGTGGTCAGCGGCCCGTCGGCGGCCTCCAGGGAGGCGGTCGTCGGGCCCGGGATGCCGACGGCGGTTGCCGGCGCGGCGGTGGCCGTCAGCATGGTCAGCGCCAAGCCGATGGTGGTCGCCCAGGCGATCAGCGCCGTCATGGGACGGGATCGGGTCCGTAACGGCGCGCGGGTGTGGGTGGAACGACTGCGGGGACGCATTGCTCTACCTCCGGAAGGCGTTGAGAGCGGCCGGCTGACGGGACTGCGCGAAGAGCCAGTCGATGACCACGTCGTTCTCGTACGTCTGGGCCCATGACAGGTGGGGGCTCACCGGTGTCGTTCCGGCCGTGTAGCTCGTGAACAGCACGTGGCTCCGCGTGGCCCGGGCCTGCCGTAGGAGGGCCCGTGACCGGGCCTCGAACTGTGCCTTCGGCAGGTCGTTGGCCCACTCCCCACGGGTGACCCGCGCACCGGCGGTCTCGAGCGCGTTCATCAGGGTCCAGGTGCCGGGGTTGCCGAACCGGCCCTCCCGGTAGGGGACGATCGGGTCGTCGACCGAGTGGTCGGCCCAGATCGGGATGTGCGTGATCCTGTCCATGGCGGCCGCGTCGCCCCAGCCGGCCGTGGGCAGGGCAGCGGCGAACACGTCGGGGCGCGCGGCCAGCAGGCTGTAGATGCCGCGACCGCCCGAGGACAAGCCGACCAGATAGAGCCGGTCGGTGTCCACGTGGCCCGAGTGCTCGCGCACGAAGGTGTCGATGAGTTCGATCAGCGCGGCCTGGACCTTCGCGTCGGTCCAGTCCGTGCCGTCGGGTCCGTCCATGGGACGGGGCAGGGGGATCTGCGGAGAGAGGACGAACGCGGGGTTGCGCCGCTGTCGTTCCGGTTTGGCGAACGTGACCGCGATCCGGTTGGAGGTCAGCTGGGTCATATTGTTGTCCGCGACTTCGCCACCGCCGTGCAGGGTGAGGACGAGCGGGTACCGGGTGCGGGTCTGCGGGTTCCGCAGGAATCCCGCGGGCTGGTGCAGCCGGAAGTCCAGTTCGAAGCCTGCGGAGTCGGTGAAGGAACCGGCGGCGAAGTCGTCTACAACGGGAGTGATGACGTCGTCGTTGCGGTGCGCGAACGGACCTGCCTCGAGGACTGGTTCACCGTCCGGGGTGCGCAGGTCCGCCAGCTGTCTGACGGAGTAGGCGCGGTCGAGCGGAAGGGGATCGGTGGTGCCGACCGCCCTTGCGTTGGCGTCGTTCGGATCGAGCTCGATGATCAGGTGGTTCCCCGGTCGGCCGGGGTGGGAGCGGTCGTCCACTGCGGCGGAGGTGTGGGAGTAGATCCGAGTCACCGTACGAGCCGCTGTCTTTCCGCCCACGGTGGCCTGCACCTTGAAGGCGGTGGGCGGGACCGTACCGCCGCGTAAGTCGATGCGGTGCGCGTACTGGATGGCGACCGCTGTCACCAGCCAGTTGTTCCTCGGTGTCACCTGCGTGAGGAGGTCCGTCCGCAGGACCGGGTTGGGTCCGGAGGCCGCTTGCCGTCCTTCGGACGGGGCTGCCGTGGCCGACGTGCCCACGGTCGGCGCCGCGACAGCACCCGCGGTGACGGCGAGCACCGTACGTCTGGGGATCGATCTCATGGGTCCTCGTCTCGGTCATCGAACTGGGGGCGGGCCGAGGTGTTACGCGAGAGTTTCGGAGCACCACCGGATCCCTGTCCAGCATCAAACCGAGATCTGTCCATGCGATACGCGCATCAATTCAAGCGGGCGTGCCCTACTGGCACGACGA
>NZ_JBSHKH010000048.1:0-56493 GCF_053643595.1 Streptomyces sp. NPDC055506
CTGCCGCCGGAGGTGAGGCCGACGGCCTTGTCGCCCGAGAAGAGCGAGCCGCCGCTGTCGCCGGGCTCGGATCAGCGCCTCAGCGACCGAGTTCCTTACGGGTGGCGCGGCGCAGCCTGCGCCGCTGCGACGGGTCCAGCGTGAGATACGCGGCGGCCGGGACTCCCAGGATGATCAGGAGCGATGCCCACCAGGGCAGCCAGATCAACAGGATGAGCCCGGCCGCCACACCGCCCGCGGCGATCTTGGCGTTCTTGGACATGTCTGTCGCCTCCTTCGCGGCCACTGCCGCTCTCTGTCTCGAAAACGGGTCCGCGCTTGCGGCGGTTCCTGACCGCGCCCCTGAGACATCCCTGAGGTGCGACCCCTACACACCCCTGACCTCCTCATAGTGACCCAGGTCACACACTAGTCATACCCGTGTGCGCCAGACGTGCTGTACCCTCGGCGACTCCGACCAACTAGTCAAGTTTGAGGAATCAGCCATAGCCGAGCATCCGACTCCCCCGGCACTCTCCTCCTCACCCTCCTCAACTCTCCCCGCCACCACCTCCGCACCGACCTTCGTCTGTTCCGAACTGGCCCGCTGCCGCACCGTCTTCCTGCCCGGCGACCCGGCCCGCACCGGCGGCATCGCCTTCTGGCGGCCCGACGGCAAGGTCCCGCCGGCCATGGCATCGGCGTCCGCCGCGAACCTGACCGTCGTCGTGCCCGGCGGCGACGGAATCGGGGCGGAGAGCGTGCCCGCCGTCCTGGTGCCGGTGCACGCGGCCCTGCCGGTCCTCACCCGCGCGCGGGTGAGCGCGCAGGGGCACCGGTCCACCGTGTTCTGGGGCGCCGCGGCCGTGCACGCCCTGCACCTCGTGGCGCGCGGGCTGCTGTTGCCGGGGCTGTCCCCGGGCGACCACGACGCCTGGCGCACGGGTCCCCTGCGCGCCCAGGACGTCGAGGCCGTGCGCCGGCTCGCCGCCGCGATGCCGCCCGAGGCGCACGCCGTGCCGCTCGCGGGCCCGGGGCCGCTGCGGCTGCCCGACCCGGAGCGGCTCCTGCGTGCCTTCCTCGACGCCGTCGCCGACACGCTGCCCCGCTCCCCCGCCGCGCCGCTGGTGACCGGCGGCCCCGCCTACGCTGCGCCCGAGCCGGTACACCTCCCCGAGCAGCGCGCCTGGGCCGCCGACGTCGCCGCGGGCCACGACGCGGGCGTGCGGCTGTCGCTGCGGATCGAGGCGCCCGGCCTGACGGACGCGGTGGCCGACACGGACGTGACGTTCCGGGCCGTGCTCCAGATGCACAGTGTGAGCGACCCCGCGCTGGTCGCGGACGCCGCTGACGTCTGGGCCGGTGCCAGGGGCGAGGCCTTCGGCCCGCGCGCGCGGATGGACGCGCTGCTCGCCCTGCGGCGCGCGGCCCGGGCCTGGGCCACGCTCACGCCGCTGCTGTCGGCGACCGTGCCGGACGCGGTCGAACTCGCCGACGAGGAGGTCACCGAGCTGCTCGGCGCGGGCGCCCGTGCGCTGGCGGCGGCCGGAGTGGACGTGCACTGGCCGAAGGGACTGACCCGCGAGCTGACCACGCGCGCGGAGGTGGGGCCGGTGGGGACCTTCGGCGACGACGCGGAGGAGCAGGAGTCCGGGTCCGTAGCGGCCCTGCCGTCGTTCCTGTCCGCCGACGCGCTGCTGGCCTTCAACTGGTCGTTCGCGCTGGGCGACCGGCGGCTGAGCCGCGAGGAGCTGGACCGGCTCGCCGAGGCGAAGCGCCCCGTGGTGCGCCTGCGTGACCAGTGGATCCTGATCGACCCTCAGGAGGTACGGCTCGCCCGCTCCCGGCAGGACCACAAGGTCACACCGGTGGACGCGCTGGGCGTGGCCCTGACGGGCTGGGCCGAAGTGGACGGCAGCCGGGTCGAGGTGCGGCCCACCGGGTGGCTGGCGGCCCTGCGGGAGCGGCTCGCGGACCCCGAGGCGCAGCAGCTCGTGGAGCAGCCCGCCGCCCTCGCCGCCACCCTGCGGGACTACCAGCGGCGCGGCCTGAACTGGCTCGCGGGTATGACGTCCCTGGGCCTCGGCTGCTGTCTCGCCGACGACATGGGGCTCGGCAAGACGATCACGCTGATCGCCCTGCACCTCCACCGGCAGAGTGACCCCGAGTCCGCCGGACCCACCCTGGTGGTCTGCCCGACGTCCCTGATGGGCAACTGGCAGCGGGAGATCGAGCGGTTCGCGCCCGGCACCCCCGTGCGGCGCTTCCACGGAGCGCGGCACGGCCTCGACGACCTGGCCGACGGGGAGTTCGTGCTCACCACGTACGGCACGATGCGCCTGGACGCACCCCGGCTCGCCGGGGTGCCGTGGGGCATGCTCGTGGCGGACGAGGCCCAGCACGTGAAGAACCCGTACTCCTCGACCGCGCGGGAGCTGCGTGCCATCGGCGCACGCGCGCGCGTGGCGCTCACCGGCACCCCGGTGGAGAACAACTTGTCGGAGCTGTGGGCGATCCTCGACTGGACCACTCCGGGGCTGCTGGGCCGGCTCGGCACCTTCCGCAGGCGGTACGCGGAGGCCGTCGAGGGCGGTCAGGACCCGGCCGCCGCGGACCGCCTGGCCCGGCTCGTACGGCCGTTCCTGCTCCGCCGCCGCAAGGCGGACCCGGGGATCGCGCCCGAGCTGCCGCCGAAGACCGAGACCGATCACGCGGTGTCGCTCACCCAGGAGCAGACGGGCCTGTACGAGGCGGTGGTGCGCGAGGCGCTGGCGGAGATCTCCGGCGCCGGCAGCATGGCGCGACGCGGCCTGATCGTGAAGCTGCTGACCGGCCTCAAGCAGATCTGCAACCACCCGGCGCAGTACCTCAAGGAGGAGCGCCCGGTGATCGCCGGACGCTCCGGGAAGCTGGACCTGCTGGACGAACTGCTCGACACGATTCTCGCCGAGGAGGCGGGCGTGCTGGTCTTCACGCAGTACGTCCAGATGGCCCGCCTGCTCGAACGGCATCTGGCCGCCCGGGGCACGCCCTCGCAGTTCCTGCACGGGGGGACGCCCGTCGCCGAGCGCGAGGCCATGGTGCGGCGCTTCCAGGACGGCGAAGTGCCGGTGTTCCTGCTGTCGTTGAAGGCGGCGGGCACCGGTCTGAACCTCACCCGGGCCGAGCACGTCGTGCACTACGACCGCTGGTGGAACCCGGCCGTCGAGGCGCAGGCCACCGACCGCGCCTACCGCATCGGCCAGACCCGGCCCGTGCAGGTGCACCGGATCATCGCGGAGGGAACCATCGAGGACCGCATCGCCGAACTGCTGGTCCGCAAGCGGGAGCTGGCGGACGCCGTCCTGGGCTCCGGCGAGGCGGCGCTCACGGAGCTGACGGACGCGGAACTGGCGGAACTGGTCGAACTGCGAGGGGCGCGATGACCCGGCACGACGGTGACATGGAACGTACGTTCGCGGCACTGCCGCCCGCGCACGGGCGCGGCTTCGCACAGACCTGGTGGGGCCAGGCCTGGCTGAAGGCGCTGGAGGACACGGCGCTGGACTCGGCGCAGCTCAAGACGGGCCGCCGGCTGGCCCGCGCGGGGGCGGTCGGCGCGGTGTCGGTGCGCCCGGGACGGCTCACGGCCGTCGTCCAGGACCGCGACCGCACGGCGCACCGGGCCGATGTCCTGCTGGAGCAGCTCTCGCCCGAGCAGTGGGACCGCTTGCTGGACATGACGGTGGAACGGGCCGGGCATGTGGCGGCGCTACTGGACCGGGAGATGCCGCCGCACCTGGTCGAGGACGCGGCGGCCGCAGGTGTCGAACTGCTGCCGGGCCTGGGCGATCTGGAGCCGGAGTGCGACTGCGGCGCCTGGGACCACTGCGGGCACACGGCGGCGCTCTGCTACCAGGTGGCGCGGCTGCTGGACCAGGATCCGTTCGTCCTGATGCTGATGCGGGGCCGCGACGAGACTGCCCTGCTGGACGATCTCCAGACCCGCGGCGACCGATCCGCCGCGGAGCCTTCCGGGCCGGAGGGTGTGGACGCGGACGAGGCGTACGCGGCCGGTGACATCCTGCCCCCGCTGCCGGCCCTGCCCGAACTTCCCGACGAGCCGGGGGTACCGCCGTCCCTGGACAGCGAGACTCCGCCCGCTCCCGGCATCGACCCGGCCGCGCTGGAGTTCCTGGCCGCGCGGACCGCCATACAGGGCCACCGCCTGCTCGCGGAGGCCCTCCGGGGGGCCTTCGAGGCGGAGCTGACGGTGACGCAGGACGCGGTGCGGCTGGCCGCGGGCGATCCCGGAGGCGATGTGGCGGACCGTCTCGCCGACGGGTCGGGACGCGGCCGGGAGGGCCTCGAAGCGGCGGTCCGCGCCTGGCACCTCGGCGGTACGGCCGCGCTGGCCGTGCTCGACGAGGAGTGGCGAGTGGAGGGCGAAGCGCTCGCACGCGCGCGTGCCGCCCTGGGGTCGGCCTGGGATGCGGACGAGCGGCCGGAGCTGCGGGCGCGGGCCAATCGGTGGACGGTCGTCGGCGCACCGGTCCAGCTGCGCCTCGGCCGGGACGGCCGGTGGTGGCCGTACCTCGAGGAACGCGGCCGCTGGATGCCGGCGGGAGTCGCCGCACAGGATCCGGCGACAGCCCTGACATCGGTGGAGCCGGCCACGGGGGACGGAGCCGCACCGGAAGGAACGCCCCTACGGCAGTAGTTCGCCGGCGTCCAGGGACGGGAGGAGCGATTCGAGGTCGCTGGGCAGCTCGCTCGGCAGTCGGCTCGGAAAGCCCGACGGCAGCCGGGTCCGCAGCTCGCTGGGCAACGCGGTGGGCAGCTTCGTGGGGATGCCGTAGGACGGACCAGGGGTGCGGCTCGTGCTGCCGGCGGGCGGCTCCCGGTCCGGCGAGCCGTCGCCTCCTCTGGCCATCAGCACCACCGCGGACACGGCTGCGGCGGCCACGAGCACGGTGAGCAGGATGAACAGCGGATTCCGCCGCTGTGGCGGTACGGGCGGCAGGGCCATACCGACCAGGGTCACCGTGCACCGCTCAAGGCGCGAGCGGTGCACGGGAGTTGATACGGACCCATGGCGTGGATCGCATGATTCCGTGGCATTCCAGGCGGTACGGCCGACGCACGCGCGGGCACGCGCGAGAACGCGCACACGGTCACGCGTGCACGCGCGCGTGGGCTCAGCCGCGCGCCCCCAGCAGATGGTCCATCGCCAGCTGGTCCAGGTGCTCGAAGGCCATGCCGCGGGCGGCGGCCGCGTCGACGTCGAAGGCCTCGAAGGCGGACCGGTCGGCGAGCAGGGCCTGGAGGCCGTCAGCCGCGGTGGGCTGAGCCAGCTCGTCCAAGCGGGCCGCGCGCAGGGCCTCCTGGACCTCCGGGTCGGCACGGAAGGCCGCGGCGCGGTCCTTGAGGATGAGGTAGTTGCGCATGCAGCCGGCCGCCGACGCCCACACCCCGTCCAGGTCCTCGGTCCGCGGGGGCTTGAAGTCGAAGTGCCGCGGACCGGTGTAGCCGGCCGACTCCAGCAGGTCGACCAGCCAGAACGCGGCACGCAGATCGCCGGCGCCGAAGCGCAGGTCCTGGTCGTACTTGATGCCGGACTGGCCGTTGAGGTCGATGTGGAACAGCTTGCCCGCCCACAGGGCCTGCGCGATGCCGTGCGGGAAGTTCAGCCCGGCCATCTGTTCGTGCCCGACCTCGGGGTTGACGCCGTACAGCTCAGGACGCTCCAGGCGGTCGATGAACGCCAGCGCGTGGCCGACGGTCGGCAGCAGGATGTCGCCGCGCGGCTCGTTCGGCTTGGGCTCGATGGCGAAGCGCAGGTCGTAACCCTGGGAGGTGACGTACTCGCCGAGCAGGTCGAAGGCCTCCTTCATCCGGTCCAGGGCCGCGCGGACGTCCTTGGCGGCACCGGACTCGGCACCCTCACGGCCGCCCCAGGCCACGTACACCTGGGCGCCGAGCTCGGCGGCGAGGTCGATGTTGCGGATGGTCTTGCGCAGCGCGTAGCGGCGCACGTCGCGGTCGTTGGCGGTGAACGCGCCGTCCTTGAAGACCGGGTGCGTGAAGAGGTTGGTGGTCGCCATCGGGACCTTCATGCCCGTGGCGTCCAGGGCCTGCCGGAAGCGCTTGATGTGGGCCTCGCGCTCGGTGTCGCTCGAGCCGAACGGGATCAGGTCGTCGTCGTGGAAGGTGACGCCGTGGGCGCCGAGCTCGGCCAGCCGCTGCACCGACTCGACCGGGTCGAGGGCACGCCGCGTGGCGTCGCCGAAGGGGTCCCGTCCCTGCCAGCCGACGGTCCACAGGCCGAAGGTGAACCTGTCCTCGGGGGTGGGCTGGTAGCTCATGCCGCGGCTCCTCGCTCGCTGAGACTATTTCGTCATGGCGATTTACAAATTAGTATGCGAGCACCTCTCTGGGAAGAGACAAGGTGTCTCGGAACGAGAGAAGCAGGACCGGAGAAGGACGAGAGCAGAGGGAGAAGCCCGATGTCAGCAGCCGAGGGTCCGCTCGTCGTCGGCGTGGACTCGTCCACCCAGTCCACCAAGGCGCTGGTCGTCGACGCGGCCACCGGCCGGGTCGTGGCGAGCGGCCAGGCCCCGCACACCGTCTCCTCGGGGGCCGGCCGCGAGAGCGATCCGCGCCAGTGGTGGGACGCGCTGTGCGAGGCCCTGCGCCAGTGCGGTGACGCGGCGCACGAGGCCGCCGCGGTGTCGGTCGGCGGGCAGCAGCACGGACTGGTCACCCTGGACGAACGGGGCGAGCCGGTGCGTCCGGCCCTGCTGTGGAACGACGTGCGCTCGGCGCCGCAGGCACGCCGGCTGACGGAGGAACTGGGCGGCGCGAAGTTCTGGGCCGAGCGCACCGGAAGCGTCCCCGCCGCCTCGTTCACGGTCACCAAGTGGGCCTGGCTGGCGGAGCACGAGCCGGAGGCGGTCCGGGCCACGAGGGCCGTGCGCCTCCCCCACGACTACCTCACCGGGCGGCTCACGGGGCTGGGCACGACCGACCGCGGCGATGCCTCCGGGACGGGCTGGTGGGCGTCCGGGACGGAGTCGTACGACGAGGAGGTCCTGGCGCACGTGGGGCTCGACCCGGCCCTGCTGCCCCGTGTGGTCCGGCCCGGGGAGGTGGCGGGCACGGTGCACAGCCACGATCTGCCGTTCTCCAAGGGCACTCTGGTCGCGCCCGGGACCGGCGACAACGCCGCGGCGGCGCTGGGCCTCGGGCTGCGTCCGGGTGTGCCGGTGATGAGCCTCGGCACCTCGGGCACTGTGTACGCCGTGTCCCGGCACCGGCCCGCCGATCCGACCGGCACGGTGGCGGGCTTCGCCGACGCCCGCGGCGACTGGCTGCCGCTGGCCTGCACCCTGAACTGCACACTCGCGGTCGACCGTGTCGCGACACTGCTGGGCCTGGACCGCGACGCCGTGGAACCGGGTAAGGCCGTCACCCTGCTGCCCTACCTGGACGGCGAGCGCACCCCGAACCTGCCGAACGCCTCCGGCCTGCTGCACGGCCTGCGTCACGACACGACCGGCGGCCAGCTGCTCCAGGCCGCCTACGACGGTGCCGTGCACTCCCTGCTCGGCGCGCTCGACCTGGTCCTGGACCAGGACGCGGACTCCTCGGCGCCGCTGCTGCTGATCGGCGGCGGCGCCCGGGGCGCGGCCTGGCAGCAGACCGTACGCAGGCTGTCGGGGCGTCCCGTGCAGGTGCCCGAGGCCAAGGAGCTGGTGGCGCTCGGGGCCGCCGCGCAGGCGGCCGGGCTGCTGACCGGGGAGGACGCGGCGGCCGTGGCCCGCCGCTGGGACACCGCGGCCGGGCCGGTGCTCGACGCCGTCGAGCGGGACGAGGAGACGCTGGCCAGGATCGCCGGGGTACTCTCCGACGCGGCCCCGCTGCTGGAGCGGCCCACCGACACCCACTGAGGACTGGCGTCAGGCATGACCGCACCGCCGCACGAGGCTCACCCTGCCGGGCCGGGACGCGCGCTGCCCGACACCCAGCAGGGCATGCGCCGCCGCAACCTCGCCCGTGTCCTGCACGCCGTCCGCGCCGAGGGGCCGCTGTCCCGGGCCGCCGTCGCATCGCGGATCGGACTGACCCGGGCGGCGGTGTCGACGCTCGTCGACGAACTCGTCCGCTCGGGGCTGATCGAGGAGCTGGGGCCCGAGCGGCCCGGCCGGGTGGGCCGACCCGGCTCCGCGCTCGCCGTCAGCGCACGGGGCCCGGCCGGGATCGGCGCGGAGATCGGCGTCGACCATCTCGCGGTCTGTGCCGTCGATCTGCGCGGCACGACCAGGGCGCGCGCGGTACGGCAGGGCGCGAACCGCGGCCGCTCCCCCGGGCCCGTGACGGCGGAGCTCACCGAACTGATCGGCCGGGTCGTCGCCGAGGCGGAGGGCGAGGGCCTGTGGCCCGCCGGGCTCGCCGTGGCCGTACCGGGTCTGGTGGCGCGCGACGCCCGGACCGTCGTACGCGCCCCGAACCTCGACTGGCGCGACACGGACCTCGGTGCCCTGCTGCCGGCGGGCCTGCCGCTGACCGTGGACAACGAGGCCAACTTCGGCGCGCTCGCCGAACTCTGGCTCGAGGACGGCACGCCGCGCGACTTCCTGCATGTGTCGGCGGAGATCGGCATCGGTGCGGCCGTCGTCGTGGACGGCGGACTGCTGCGGGGAACACGCGGTTTCGCGGGCGAGTTGGGACATGTGCCGGTCCGGCCGGACGGGCCGGCGTGCGCGTGCGGCGGGCGCGGATGCCTGGAGCAGTACGCCGGTGAGGAGGCGGTGCTGCGTGCGGCGGGCCTGGAGCCGGGCGAAGACCGAGTGGGGCTGCTCGCGGGGCGCGCCGCCCAGGGCGACGAGGACGTACGCCGTGCCCTGCGCGACGCGGGCACCGCGCTCGGTGTCGCCCTGACCGGGGCGGTCAATCTGCTCGACCCGCAGAGCGTGGTGCTGGGCGGGGAGCTGTCCGGTCTCGCGCCCTGGCTGCTGCCCTCGTTGCGGGAGGAGCTGGCGCGGCGCACGGCGGGTCCGGCCTGTCCCGTGTCCGTGTCACGGCTGGGCCCCGAGGGGCCGCTGCTGGGGGCCGCGCACTCGGTCGTGCGGGCGGTGCTGGACGATCCGGCGGCGGTCGCCGAGCGGGCCTGAACCCACGGACAGCGCGAATCACCCGCAGAGGTGGGCGAGTTATCCACAATCGTCGGCCGGTCCACCGAAACATCTCGCTCCCTTCTGACGGACCGGCAGGCGCCGTAACGTGATGATCCGTCGAAGCGAAAGGCATCCCGTCATGGACCAGGCAGCACCGCTCCCCAGCAGGCGAGGCATCCTCGTGGGCGCCGCCCTCACCGCCGTCCCCTACGTCCTGCTCCCCGGCACACGGGCCGCGGCCCGGCCCCAGGCCCCCGACCACCCCGGGGCCGAGTGGCACCCGGCGACCGGCTCCAATTACACGGCGTCGAACCGCCCCCGCGGCCATCCCGTCGACCGCGTGGTCATCCACGTCGCGCAGACGACCTTCGCCGGGACCCTCTCCATCTTCCGGAACCCGAGGAAGCAGGTGTCCGCGCACTATGTGGTCCGCTCGGCCGACGGCCATGTGGCGCAGTGCGTGCGCGAGGCCGACATCGCGTGGCACGCGGGGAACTGGGACTACAACAAGCGCGGCATCGGCATCGAGCACGAAGGCTGGGTCGACCAGCCCGCTTACTTCACCGACGCCGTGTACGAGGAATCGGCCCGGCTCACCGCGGCGATCTGCGCCCGGCACGGCATCCCCCGGAACCGGGACCACATCATCGGCCACCACGAGGTACCGGGCAGCGACCACACCGACCCGGGCCGCCACTGGGACTGGAAGCGCTATATGAGACTCGTCAGAGACTCCGACTGAGAGAAAGCATCCCGAGCCCTCCCAGCCCACCTCACGTCCTCCTCCCCACCTCACGTCCCGGTTACAAAGCGCTCAACCTCTGGTTGCGGCACGGTAAGCGCGCAACGATGGGGCCATGACTCTGGCCCAGCGCGCCATGGAGCGCCTGCAGGCCTGGCCCGACCTGATACCGGGCCCGGCGAGTTGCGGTACCGGACGGGCGATCCGTTCCGTCCGTGACGAGATCGTCCACTTCCACTCGGCACGGGACGTGGACCTCCACCTCACCCACCGGGCCATCCAGCGGTTCCACTACGACCTCGCCGGTTCGAGCGCGATCCACCTGGTTCCCGGTTCGTGCTGGGTGACGGTCCACCTCGACTGCGAAGCGGACGTCGACCTGCTGCTCAGCCTGGTGAGCATCGCGCTCAAGGCCCACCAGACCCCGCCCGCCGCCGACGAGCCGCGGCCCGCCGGATGCAACTTTCACCGTGTCAGGGTGCTTCCGCGCGACGCCGCCGCGGGCGGCTGAGCCTTGGTGACACGATCGGAGGAGGTCAACGCCGAGGCCTGGCGCGCGTACGGAGCCCATCATCTGCGGCGTGGCACCGAACTGTCCGAGGTGACGCGGATCGACTGGGGTGTCGAGGGCACCGGCCCGGGGAGCGAGGTCCTCGGGGAGCTCTCGGGCCGGCGGGTGCTGGACCTCGGATGCGGTCCGGCCCGGCACGCCGCCCATCTGGTGCGTGCCCACGGCGCGCTGGTGGACGCGGTCGACGCTTCGGCCGGACAGTACGAGCGGGCCAGCGCACGGTACGGCTCGCTGCCCGGGCTGCGGCTTGTCCTGGCCGACGCGGTGGAGCATCTGCGCACGGCGGAGCCGTACGACGTCATCTACTCCCTGCATGCCGTCCCGTTCCTCGACCCGCACCGGCTGCTGCCCGCCCTCGCCACGGCGCTCAAACCGGGCGGCAGGCTCTGCTTCACCGTGCTGCACACCAACTCGCGCGGTGACGGCCCCTCGGACCGGGTCACGGCCCGGCCCGAGATCCTGCGCATGGCCGGCGGCGGTGACACCACCGTCCACATGTGGGTCCTCACACCGGAGCTCTGGACGGAGCTGCTGACCGAGTACGGGCTGCGCGTGGAGCACGTCGACGTCCTCGACACACCGCAGGCCGGCAACCACGCGTCCTACCGGCTCTTCCAGGTGACCCGGCCCGTCCGCGTCTCCTCCCGGCCGCGCGTCGACCGGCCGCCGCCGGCCCATGCCGCGCTCGGGGTCGGCGCCATCCTGTACGGGCCCCGCGGACTGCTCCTGGGCCGGCACCGGCGCGGGACGTGGGAGCTGCCCGGCGGGACGGTGGAGCCCGGGGAGTCCTTGCGGGACACGGTGGTGCGCGAACTGGGCGAGGAGACCGGGCTCACGGCGCGGCCGGAGGACGTCCGGCTGCTGGGGACACTCCTCGACGATGCCGGCGGGGTCGTCCGGGTGACCGTCGCCGCCCGGGTCACCGCCTGGTGGGGCGAGCCGGCGGACCAGCCGGACGAGAGCGTGGGCCGCTGGCGCTGGTTCGGCCTGGACCGGCTGCCTGAACAGCTGTTCGTGTGCAGCGCGCAGGCCCTCACGGCTTGGCGGCCCGGCCTGCCGATCGACCACACGCCCGCGCACTACACGCCGTACACCACCGGGACGGACGGCGGCTGAAGCACCCGGAGGGGTGTGTTTTTCCGACTGTTTCCGCGTAGTCGGCGGTAAGCCGTACTCCTGAGCCCCCACGTCTGCTCCACTGCCCTCAGGACATCTGACGAGACATCAGGGGGCACGGTGACAGGTCGTCACAAGCGACGCGGAGCAGGCAGAGCAGGCAGAGCGGTACTGGCGTTTCTCACGGCCTTCGGCGCACTGGCCGGTGCGGGTGTGGCGGGGGCGGCCGAGGCCGACGCCGTCCAGAAGCGCGTCCGTGTCGCGCCGGGCGTCACCTACGAGCACTTCGACATCCAGGCGGCCAAGGGAGTGGCGCACGCACATGTGCTGAAGGTCGACCTCGGCAACCCGCGCGTGCAGGTCGATCTGCTGTACCCCGGGGCGGTGGCCTCGCGCGCGCAGGTCTCGCGGATGGCCGACGCCCAGGGGGCCGTCGCCGGTGTCAACGGCGACTTCTTCAACATCACCGAGACGCAGCACCCGGGCGTCGAGGCGACCGGCGCGAGCGTGGGTCCGGCGATCACGGCCGGGCGGACGCTCAAGGCGGCCGTGCCGAACGGCCAGCGGTTCGGCCCGGAGCTGCCGCCCGGCACGACCACTGAGGACGTGTTCGGTGTCGGCGCCGACGGACGGGCCCGGCTGGACCGGCTGGCCCTCGACGGATCGGTCCGCACCGCCGGGACACGGCTGCCGCTCGGCGGGCTCAACCAGTACGCGCTGCCGGTGGGTTCCGTCGGCGCGTTCACCTCCGAGTGGGGCAGCGCCT
Source organism: Streptomyces sp. NPDC055506 (assembly GCF_053643595.1). Taxonomy (NCBI): domain Bacteria; kingdom Bacillati; phylum Actinomycetota; class Actinomycetes; order Kitasatosporales; family Streptomycetaceae; genus Streptomyces; species Streptomyces sp. NPDC055506. The sequence continues at coordinate 12,330 of NZ_JBSHKH010000048.1, forward strand.
CCCGGGTGCGCGCCACCTGCGGCACGGACACGGACCGAGCCGCCCCGTGCAGCACCGACACCTACGAGGTGACGGTCAGCGACGGCAAGGTCGTATCGGCCGCCGACACGCCCGGCCGCGGTCCCATCGCCGTGGGGACGACCGTGCTGGTCGGACGGGAGGCGGGTGCCCAGCGGCTGCGGAAGTTCTCCACCGGCGAAGCGGTCGAGATCGAGCACCGTCTCGTCGCGGCCACGAGCGGCGTCCCGTACCGTCTCGCCCTCGGCGGCTACCCGGTCCTCTCGGGCGGCCGGCCATTGCCGGGTCTGGACGACACGACGTCGGCCGTCCGCACGGCCGTGGGGCTCGCCGACGACGGGCGGCGCATGCTGCTGCTCGCGCTGGACGGTGGCACCGCCTACCGCAGCGGCCTGACGATCGCCGAAGTGGCCGACACCATGCGGCGGCTGGGCTCACGGGACGCCTTGAGCCTGGACGGCGGCGGGTCGTCGACGCTGGTCGCCCGGAAGCCGGGCGCGAGCACGGTGTCCGTACGCAACCACCCCAGCGGCGGCGCCGAACGCGCCGTCCCGAACGGCATTGGCGTGTTCTCAGGCTGACGGCCTCAAAGCCTCCAGACCTCAAGGCCTCCAGACCTCAAGGCCTCCAGACCTCAAGGCCTCAAGGCCTCAAGGCCTCAAGCTGCTGACGATCTCCGCCGTCGCCGTGATGCCGCTGTGGATGGTGGGAGCGATGCTCGTGCTGGCCAGATAGAAGCCGAGCAGCAGACAGACCAGCGCGTGGGAGACCTTCAGCCCGCCGTTGCGCAGGAAGATCACCGCAAGGATCACGAGCAGCAGCACCACAGAGATGGAAATGGCCATCGTCAACTCCTCCGCCACGCCGCCCTATCCGTTTCACGGCGTTCGGCCGTAAGTGTGGCGTAGCGGAGGGTTCGTCCGGGTGGCTGACCTGTCCGCCGAACGTGTGAAGTCCTACGCCGCCCGGCGCGCGTCCAGGAACGCCTCCAGTCCGGCGAGGTCGTCGGTGTTGAGGTGGTCGACGTCCGCGGCGAGCAGTTCGGCCCACACCGCGTCCCGGGCGGGTCCGGCCAGATCCGGGGTCGCCCAGAACCGCACCTTCTGCCCCCGCGTGTGCGCGGCCCGGACGATGCCACGCAGCTTCTCCCGCTCGGCATCCGGGAACGCTCCCACGCCCTGCCAGGTGAAGTTGAGCGTCCAGTTGTCGCTGATCAGCGGGACGAAGGAGGCCGGAGCCTGGCTGCCGAGGTCGGCGAGGCGGCCGTCGTAGAAGGCGCGCCGGACGCGCTGGGCCTCCATGGGGACGCGCGCCGCGCGGTCGCCGGAGATCACGGCGGTGACCGGGCCGGGGAGGACACGGCCGTGGGCGTAGGTCGTGAACAGGTGGCGGTAACGCCGCAGATGGCGGTCGAGCTCGAGATACGTCGACGAGCCCTCGGTCTTGATGTCGACGAGGAGTTGCAGGGAGCCCCGGTACCCCCGGTACACGCGGCCCTTGTTGGCCCGGACGCGGGCGGCGAGCGGGTCGAGATAGAGGGACTCGAGGGTGCGGGACGGGTCGAGGTCCTCCGGGTCGTGGGCGACGAGCAACTGGTCGCCCACGAGGTAGATGTCGGCCTCGACGCTGCCGAACCGGTGGTCGAGGGCGTCGAAGAGGGGGCGTGGGTGCTCGTAGTCGTTGTGGGCGTGGGCGCGCCACAACGGGCGGCGCCCGTGCCCTCGCCCGCCGGCCGCCGCGGAGGCGGCGGGGAGGGCGACCGAGCCCGCGAGGGCGGCGCCGAGGGTGGTGAGGGCTCTGCGACGGGTGGTGAGGGCCATGCTCTGCCTCCCTGGAAGTGCCGTACGGGAACCCTGTGAGTATGGGTCCCGGCCGATCCAAGAGGCAGGCCCGCGAACGGAGTTGGCCGGACTGCCGCTCCCCGTTCACTTCACCGGAGCGGGGCACACGAAAAAGCCCGCCCCGGGTGGGACGGGCTTTCCCCGGGGCTTCCCGGGCTTTAGCTTCGCGTCGAACAAGTACGTCCAGGTGTACGTCAGGGAGCCTGGAGGTCGACCAGCCCCGCCAGCGTCTCCCGATGGGCGCCCGCCGTGCCGTAGGCGATCGAGTCCGCCTTCGCGCGCTTCAGGTACAGGTGCGCCGGGTGCTCCCATGTCATGCCGATGCCGCCGTGCAGTTGCAGTGCCTCCTCGGCGGCGTGCACGGCCACGGGTGCCGCGAAGGCCTGGGCGACGGTGACGGCCACCTCGACGTCCTCGCCCGTGGCCAGCGCGTCGGCGGCGTTGCGGGCGGCCGCGCGGAGGTTGACGACCTCCAGCCACAGCTGGGCCAGCCGGTGCTTGAGTGCCTGGAAGCCGCCGACGGGCCGGTTGAACTGCTTGCGTTCCTTCAGGTAGCGGACGGTCTCCGTCAGCGCCCAGTCGGCGAGCCCGAACTGTTCGGAGGCGAGCAGTCCGGCTCCGGCGGTCAGGGCCCGCCGTACGGCGGGTTCGGCGTCGCCCAGCAGACGGCCCGGCACCCCGTCGAGCGTGACGGTCGCCAGCGGCCGGGTCAGGTCCAGGGACACCTGGGGCGTGACCGTCGCCGCCGTGGCGTCGACCTCGTACAGGCCGCCGTCGTCGGCGGGCACCAGCAGGACATCGGCGACGACCGCGTCCGCGATGCCGGTCAGCTCACCGCTCAGCCGGCCGTCCTCGTGCCGGACCACCTTGTAGGCGGTGCCCGGCGCGACGCTGAGGGAGACCGCGAGGGCGCCGATCCGCCGCCCGGACGCCAGGTCGGCGAGCAGGTCGTCGGCGTCGCAGGCGAGCAGGGCCTCGGTGGCGACGACGGCGCTGGTCAGGTAGGGCACCGGAGCGACCGCACGGCCCAGCTCCTCCAGGACGACGGCGGCTTCGCGGTGCGTGGCGCCCTGGCCGCCCTTCGCCTCGGGCACCAGGAGCCCCGCGAGGCCCATGCCATCGGCGAGCGCCTTCCACGCCTCACGGTCGTGCGGGGTGTCCGACTCGGTGCGGGCGATCACACCGGGCGCGTCGCAGTGGTCGGCGAGCAGGTCCCGTACGGCGGCCCGCAGCGCCTCTTCCTCCTCGGAGTAGAGAAGATCCGTCATCGGGCCAGGTCCTTCCAGGCGACGTCCTTGTCGGTGCGCGGTTCGGCGGGCAGGCCGAGGACGCGCTCGGCGACGATGTTCAGCAGGACCTCGGTGGTCCCGCCCTCGATGCTGTTGCCCTTGGAGCGCAGATAGCGGTAGCCGGCCTCGCGGCCGGTGAAGTCGACCAGTTCCGGGCGGCGCATGGTCCAGTCGTCGTACAACAGGCCCTCCTCGCCGAGGAGTTCCACGTCCAGGCCGCTGATCTCCTGGTTGAGGCGGGCGAAGGCGAGCTTCATGCCGGCGCCTTCGGGGCCGGGCTGGCCCACGACGAGCTGCTGGCGCAGCCGTTCGCTGGTGAGCCGTGCGACCTCGGCCTCGACCCAGAGCTTCAGCAGACGCTGATGCAGGTCGTGGGTGCGCAGCTCGGGCCGCTCGCGCCAGGTCTTGGAGACCGGTCCGATCATGCCGCCCTCACGGGGCAGCCGCATGCCGCCGATGGCGACGCGTTCGTTGTTCAGCGTGGTCTGCGCGACCCGCCAGCCGTCGCCGACCTCGCCGAGGCGGCGCGCGTCCGGGATCCGGACGTCGGTGAGGAACACCTCGTTGAACTCGGCCTCGCCGGTGACCTGCCGCAGCGGCCGCACCTCGACGCCCGGGTCGGTCATGTCGCAGACGAAGTACGTGATACCCCGGTGCTTGGGCACGTCCGGGTCGGTGCGGGCGATGAGGATCGCCCAGCGGGCCACATGGGCGCTGGACGTCCAGACCTTCTGCCCGTTGATCACCCAGCTGTCGCCTTCACGCACAGCCCGTGTGCGCAGCGCGGCGAGGTCGGACCCGGCGCCCGGCTCGCTGAACAGCTGGCACCAGACCTCCTCGCCCACCCACAGGGGCCTGAGGAACCGCTGCCTCTGCTCCTCGGTGCCGTACTTGAGGATCGTCGGCGCGGCCATCCCGAGGCCGATGCCGATCCGCCGCGGGTCGTTGTCGGGCGCCCCGGCGGCCTCCAGCTCGGCGTCCACGACGGCCTGGAGGGAGCGGGGCGCGCCGACTCCGCCGAGGCCCTCCGGGTAGTGCACCCATGCAAGGCCGGCGTCGAAGCGGGCCCGGAGGAAGTCCAGGCGGTCGGTCGAGGCCGGCGGGTGCGCGGCCAGCAACTCCCGAGTACGAGAGCGCAGTTCGTCGGCGCTGGTCACACTGCGCTGCTCCGCGCTGGTCATGCTGCTGCCTCCTCCATGACGACGGCGACCCGTCCGGTGGTCAGGCCGTCCGCGACCTTCTGCACGGCGGCGGCCGCTCCCGGGAGCGGGACGCGCTCGCTCACCAGCGGCTTGATCGCGCCCCGGGCGGCCAGCTCGGTGAGCTGCTCGTGGCAGTGCTGGACCAGCTTCGGGTTCTTGGTGTTGTAGAGGCCCCAGTGCAGGCCCATGATCGAGTAGTTCTTCACCAGGGCGTGGTTCAGGGCCGGGCTGGGGATGGTGCCGCCGGCGAAGCCGACGACGATGATGCGCCCCTCGAAGGCGACGACCTTGGCGGACTGGGCGTAGGCCTCGCCGCCGACCGGGTCGTAGACCACGTCGGCGCCCCGGCCGCCGGTGGCCTCCTTGACGGCGGCGACGACGTCCTCGGCGCGCCGGTCGATCACGACGTCGCAGCCCAGCTCTCGGGCGACGGCCGCTTTCCCGGGGCCGCCGACGACACCGATGACGGTGGCGCCGGCGGCCTTCCCGAGCTGCACGGCCGCGCTGCCGACCCCTCCTGCGGCAGCGTGGACGAGCAGGGTCTCGCCGGCCTCCAGACCGGCCCGGCGGTGCAGTCCGAACCAGCCGGTCTGGTAGCCGATGTGCAGGGCCGCGGCCTCGGCGTCGTCCAGGGCGTCCGGCGCGGGCAGCAGGGCGGCGGCATCGGCGACGGCGTACTCGGCGAAGCCGCCGTGGGGCAGCGCCGGGTTGGCGATCACCCGGCGGCCGTCCTCGGTCTCACCGCAGATCTCCACGCCCGGGGTGAACGGCAGCGGCGGCCTGACCTGGTACTGGCCCCGGCACAGCAGGGCGTCGGGGAAGTTGATGTTCGCGGCGCGCACCTTCAGCAGGACCTGGCCGTCGCCGGGCACCGGCGTCGCCACGTCCGCCAGGCGCAACACCTCGCTCGGCTCGCCGTTCTCGTGAACTTGCCATGCCTGCATGCGGTGCCTCCACGGGACTGCTTCGTCTGACCGGGGTCGGTTCGCATACTAAGCGGTCGCTTGCCGATCAGGGAACAGTCATGTGGGTCACGACTTCCTGGGCCGCGCCCTGACGTGCATCCGTTCCCCCTGCGGACCGAACAGACTGAGGAACTCCGCGGGCCCCTCCCCCGCCGACCCGAACCAGTGCGGCACCCGTGTGTCGAACTCGGCCGCCTCCCCCGCCGTGAGCACCACGTCGTGCTCACCCAGCACGAGGCGCAGCTTCCCGGACAGCACGTACAGCCACTCGTAGCCCTCGTGGGTGCGCGGCTCCGGTTCCTCGTTCCGCCGGGGCTCCAGCACCTTGTAGGCCTGGAGGCCGCCCGGCTGACGGGTGAGCGGCCAGAGGGTGCGGCCGCCCATCGTGATCGGCTTGGACCGCACGCGCGGATCGCCCGTCGGCGGGGCACCGACCAGCTCGTCCAGGGCCACCTGGTGGGCGCGCGCGATCGGCAGCAGCAGTTCCAGACTGGGCTTACGCAGTCCGGACTCCAGGCGCGACAGGGTGCTGACGGAGATGCCGGTGGTCTCGGAGAGCGCCGCCAGGGTCACCTCCCGCTCCTTGCGCATCTGCCGCAGCCGGGGGCCCACGCCGGCGAGTACCTCGTCCGTAGTCATGGTCGTATTGCAGATTCGGCAAACATGTTTGTCAATCCCGTAACGCCGGGGCGACGCTCGGTGCCGGAGGTGGTCACATGACCGAGAAGTACGCAGTCGTGGTCGTCGGTGGCGGTGCCGCGGGTCTGTCGGCGGCGCTGGTGCTGGGCAGGGCCCGGCAGCACACGCTGGTCATCGACGCGGGCGAGCCGCGCAACGCGCCCGCCGCGCACATGCAGGGCTTCCTGACCCGGGACGGCATGCCGCCCGCCGAGTTCCTCGCCGTCGGCCGGGAGGAGATCGCGCGCTACGGCGTGGAGCTCGTGCGCGACCGGGTGGTGCGGGTGGAGCCGGGCGGGGACGGCGCCGCCGAGCGGGGTGAGGACTTCGCCGTGGTGCTGGCCGGCGGGCGGACCGTGCGCGCCCGGCGGCTGGTCGTCGCGACCGGGCTGAAGGACGAGCTGCCCGCGGTCCCCGGGCTGGCCGGGCGGTTCGGCCGGGACGTGCTGCACTGCCCGTTCTGCCACGGCTGGGAGGTGCGCGACCAGCCGTTCGGCGTGCTCGGTACGTCCCCGAAGAGCGTGCACCAGGCGCTGATGGTGTCCCAGTGGTCGAAGGACGTGCGGTTCTTCCTCCACACGGTCGCCGAGGAGGAGCTGTCCGACGAGGATCTGCGCCGGCTCGCCGCGGCCGGGGTCGACGTGGTGCCCGGCGAGGTCACGGAGCTGCTGGTCGAGGACGACCGGCTCACCGGCGTCCGGCTCGCCGACGGCACGACGCTCGCCCGCTCCGTGCTGTTCGTCGCCCCGCACGCCGTCCCGCAGACCGGCCTGCTGGAACAGCTCGGCGCAGAGCTGCACGAGACGCCCTTCGGCGCGTACCCCGTGATCGACCCGACGGGCCTGACGACCGTGCCCGGAGTGTGGGCCGCCGGCAACGCGATCGGCTTCGGCGAGCAGGTCGTGCACGCGGCGAGCGGCGGCTACCGGGCGGCGTCCGCGATCGTCGGGGATCTGCTGATGACGGATCTGGACGCGGCCGCCCGGGTGTAGAGGGGCCGCCTCCGGTGCACCATGGCTGCATGCTGCTGCACCGGCTGGCCCGAGTGTCCCAGGAGGTCGCCGCCACCTCGGCGCGGTCCCGGAAGACGGCTCTGCTCGCGGAGCTGTTCCGGGACGCGGAGGCGGACGACGTGCCGATCGTCATCCCCTACCTCGCGGGACGGCTGCCGCAGGGCCGGATCGGCGTCGGCTGGAAGGTGCTGAGCCGCCCCGTCACCCCGGCCGCCGAGCCAGGCCTGACCGTGCGGGAGGTGGACGCCCGGCTCGCGGAGCTGAGCAAGGTCGCCGGCCCCGGCTCCCAGGCGGAACGGGCCCGTCTCGTCGGAGAGTTGATGGGCGCGGCCACCGAGGACGAGCAGCGGTTCCTGCTCGGGCTGCTCACCGGCGAGGTACGGCAGGGCGCGCTGGACGCCGTCGCGGTCGAGGGTCTGGCCCAGGCGACCGGGGCGCCCCCGGCGGACGTACGGCGGGCGGTGATGCTGGCGGGCTCCCTCCAGGCGGTGGCCGAGGCCCTGCTCGCGGACGGTCCCGCCGCCCTGGACCGCTTCCGCCTCACGGTCGGCCGCCCGGTCTGGCCGATGCTGGCGCACAGCGCCTCCTCGGTCGCCGAGGCGGTGGACAAGCTCGGTGCCTGCGCGGTCGAGGAGAAGCTGGACGGCATCCGCGTCCAGGTGCACCGGGACGGCGGCGCGGTACGGCTCTACACCCGCACCCTCGACGACATCACCGACCGGCTGCCCGAAGTGACGGCCGCCGCACTGGAGTTGCGGGGCGAGCGGTTCATCCTGGACGGGGAGGTGATCTCCTTCGACGAGGGCGGGCGCCCCCGATCGTTCCAGGAGACCGCCGGTCGGGTCGGTTCCCGCACGGACGTGGCGACGGCGGCCCGCGCCCTCCCCGTCTCCCCCGTCTTCTTCGACGCACTGTCCGTCGACGGCCGCGACCTGCTCGACCTGCCGTTCGCCGAGCGGCACGCTGAGCTGGCCAGGCTGGTCCCCGAGCCGATGCGGGTGCGGCGCACGACGATGTCCGGCCCGGACGACGTGGGCACGGCCGAGGAGTTCCTCGCCGAGACCCTGAAGCGCGGCCATGAGGGCGTCGTCGTCAAGGCGCTCGACGCCTCCTACAGCGCGGGCCGGCGCGGCGCGTCCTGGCTGAAGGTCAAGCCCGTCCACACGCTCGACCTGGTGGTGCTGGCCGCCGAGTGGGGCCACGGCCGCCGCACCGGCAAGCTCTCCAACCTCCACCTCGGCGCCCGCACCGCCGACGGCGGCCTCGCCATGCTCGGCAAGACCTTCAAGGGCATGACCGACGCGCTGCTGGCCTGGCAGACCGAACGGCTCCGGCAGCTCGCCGTCGACGACGACGGCTACGTCGTGACCGTACGCCCGGAACTCGTCGTCGAGATCGCCTACGACGGCCTGCAACGCTCCACCCGCTACCCGGCCGGCGTCACCCTCCGCTTCGCCCGTGTGATCCGCTACCGGGAGGACAAGCGCCCGGAGGACGCCGACACCGTGGAGACGCTGCTGGCCGCGCATCCGGAGGTGCGCCCGTGAAGCGCAGTGCGGGCCTGCTGCTCTTCCACCACACCGACGACGGGCCGGAGGTGCTGCTCGGCCATATGGGCGGCCCGTTCTTCGCCCGGCGCGACGCCGGAGCGTGGACCGTTCCCAAGGGCGAGTACGAGCCCGACGAGTCCGCCTGGGCGGCCGCCCGCCGCGAGTTCGAGGAGGAACTGGGGCTGCCCCCGCCCGACGGCGAGGCCATCGACCTGGGCGAGGTCCGGCAGACGGGCGGCAAGATCGTCACAGCCTGGGCGGTCGAGGCGGACCTCGACCCGGCGACGATCACGCCCGGCACGTTCCGGATGGAGTGGCCGCCGAAGTCGGGACGGCTCCAGGAGTTCCCCGAGCTGGACCGGGTGGCGTGGTTCGCCCTCGACCGGGCCCGCGAGGTGATCGTCAAGGCGCAGGCGGCGTTTCTCGACCGCCTGGCGGAGCACTCGGCCTGAGCAGACGCTCCCGCGTTGCGGTCCCCTCCGTCGCGCGGGAAGGTCGAGACACAGCCCGCACCGAGGGAGGTCAGCCATGCCCATCGCAACGGTGAACCCGGCGAACGGCGAGACGCTCAAGACGTACGAGGCCATGGGCGAGGAGGAGATCGAGCGCCGGCTCCAGCTCGCCGAGGCCACGTTCCGCACGTATCGGACGTCGACGTTCGACGAGCGCGCCCGGCTGCTGAACAGGGCCGCCGACCTCCTCGAAGAGGACCAGCAGGACATCGCCCGCGTGATGACCACCGAGATGGGCAAGCCGATCCAGCAGGCCCGGGCGGAGGCCGCGAAGTGCGCCAAGGCGATGCGCTGGTACGCCGAGCACGCCGAGGAACTGCTCGCCGACGAGGAACCCGCCGGCGCCGATGTGAAGGACTCGGGCGCCTCACGCGTACGCGTGCGCTACCGGCCGCTGGGTCCGGTGCTGGCGGTGATGCCGTGGAACTTCCCGCTGTGGCAGGTGATCCGCTTCGCGGCGCCCGCGCTGATGGCGGGGAACGTGGGCCTGCTCAAGCACGCCTCGAACGTCCCGCAGACCGCCCTCTACCTGGAGGACCTGTTCCACCGGGCGGGCTTCACCGAGGGCTGTTTCCAGACCCTGCTGATCGGCTCCGGCGCGGTCGACGAGATCCTGCGCGACGAGCGGGTCAAGGCGGCCACCCTCACCGGCAGCGAGCCGGCGGGCCGCGCGGTCGCCTCCACCGCCGGCGAGATGATCAAGAAGACCGTGCTGGAGCTGGGCGGCAGCGACCCGTTCGTCGTCATGCCCTCCGCGGACATCGACCGGGCGGCGAAGGTCGCGGTGACCGCGCGGGTGCAGAACACCGGGCAGTCCTGCATCGCCGCGAAGCGGTTCATCGTGCACACGGATGTCTACGACGCCTTCGCCGAACGTTTCGCCGAGGGCATGAGGGCGCTGAACGTCGGCGACCCCACGGCCGAGGACACCGACGTCGGCCCGCTCTCCAGCGAGCAGGGACTGCGCGATGTGGAGGAACTGGTCGACGACGCGGTGCGCGGCGGCGCGGAGGTGCTGTGCGGTGGCGAACGGCCTGAGGGGCCCGGCTGGTACTACACGCCGACGATCCTCGCCGGGATCACCCGTGAGATGCGCATCCACCGGGAGGAGGCGTTCGGTCCGGTCGCCACGCTGTACCGGGCGGCCGACCTCGACGAGGCCGTTCTGATCGCGAACGACTCGCCCTTCGGGCTGAGTTCGAACGTGTGGACGCGGGACGAAGCCGAGGTGGACCGGTTCGTACGGGATCTGGAGGCGGGCGGTGTCTTCTTCAACGGGATGACGGCCTCCCATCCGGGGTTCCCGTTCGGCGGGGTGAAGCGGTCCGGGTACGGCCGTGAGCTGTCCGGGCACGGAATCCGGGAGTTCTGCAACATCACGACCGTTTGGCACGGTGCGTGAGTCTTGCGGGGCTACGATCCCGTCTGTGAACCGCGAAGTGACTCTGCCGTTGATCGTCGACGACCACGGGACCTTGCAGGTGGCTGCGGCGGATGTCAGCAAGCTGTTGCGGACGTTGGGAGGTCGGTGGGTGCGGCTGGTGGAGGGCGGGGAGTCGGGGCTGGACGAGGATACGGTCGCGGCGTTGACGATCGAGCTTGCGAAGCTGGCCGATCGGATTGATGTGGCTTGTATCGCGCACAGCAGTGGGGGTGCGACCTGAGCCGGCGGCTGCGGGTGTGTGGGGGTTGATCGCGCAGTTCCCCGCGCCCCTAGGGGATCACACTCAACGCGTTCCAGAACATCGCCTCGTATTTCTGAAGCAGGCGGCCGTACTGGTGGGCTCGGAGCTCGTCGAGGCTGCCGGTGTCCAGGCCCGTCTGTACCGCCGCCACCGCCCTCTCGTCCAGCTCGGGTGACGGCTCCGCGAAGAAGTCGAAGAAGGCGCAGGCCTCTTCCGTGAAGGCGTAGTGGGCCCGCAGGGCCTTGGAGATCGTCGCGCAATAGCCGCCCCACGCCGAGAAGTTGGCCGTCAGGGCCAGGACGGCATCCGCCGGTGAGCCGTTCAGGGACAGCCAGGCGACGTACGCGGGGTAGGCCTGGCAGCCGGCCAGCGGTTCGTACGACGCCGCCGTCGCGTCGTCCACGCCGCACGCCTGCGCGAGCGAGGGCAGCAGTTCCTCCGCAAGTGCCTCGCCCTCCGCGAGGCTCCGGAAGAAGGCCGCGGCCTCGGGGGCGGTGACGAGGGAACGTTCGGCCAGATGGAGGAACGCGCGGCGGTCCGCGGGGATCACCCAGGACTGTTCCAGGGCGAGGGCGGCGAGGGCGGTGCGCGGGGCCGTGCCATCGGCGATCCGGGGGACCAACGGGTTGGACCGCGGGTCCGGGGCGAGTCGGGTGGTGGTCGTCCGCAGCAGGTCCCGGGCCGTGCGCGTCATCGCGTCCTCCGTCGGTGGGTGTCTCGGGACAGGTCTTCCCCGAGCCTGGCACGGGGTCCCCGAAATGGAGCAGTCCGACGCGAACTCGGCGTCCCACCGGGTGATCGTGGATGGACCACCCTCTGAGGTGAACCACCTTCTGACCGGGAGGCGAAGGGCCTTCCGGGAGGCGAAAGCAGGCACGGTTCATGGCGACTTTGTGCAGACCCTCGGTGTCCGTTCCAGAGCACGTGATCACGATGGAGGAGACGCTTGAGCTGGCGCGTGAGCGCCACGCCGATCACCCCCAACTGCCGCTGGCCCTCCGGCTGATCGAGAACACCGGCGTACGCACGCGGCACATCGTCCAGCCCATCGAGGAGACCCTGAAACACCCCGGGTTCGAGGACCGCAACAAGCTCTACGAAGCCGAGGCGAAAGCGCGGGTGCCCGCCGTCATCCAGGAGGCACTCGACCACGCCGAGCTGCTCACCACCGACGTGGACATGATCATCTACGTGTCGTGCACGGGCTTCATGATGCCCTCGCTCACCGCCTGGCTGATCAACGAGATGGGCTTCGACCCGACCACCCGGCAACTGCCCATAGCCCAGCTGGGCTGCGCGGCCGGCGGCGCGGCGATCAACCGGGCGCACGACTTCTGCACGGCCTACCCCGAGGCCAACGCGCTGATCGTGGCCTGCGAGTTCTGCTCGCTGTGCTACCAGCCCACCGACATCGGTGTCGGTTCGCTGCTGTCCAACGGCCTGTTCGGTGACGGTATCGCCGCCGCCGTGGTCCGCGGCCAGGGCGGCGAGGGCATCAGCCTGGAGCGCAACGGCTCGTACCTGATCCCGAAGACCGAAGAGTGGATCATGTACGACGTGCGGGCCACCGGCTTCCACTTCCTGCTCGACAAGCGGGTACCGGCCACCATGGAGCCGCTCGCCCCGGCACTGAAGGAACTGGCGGGAGACCATGGCTGGGACGCCTCCGACCTGGACTTCTACATAGTCCACGCGGGCGGTCCCCGAATACTCGACGACCTCAGCACCTTCCTGAAGGTCGACCCGCACGCCTTCCGCTTCAGCCGGGCCACGCTCACCGAGTACGGAAACATCGCCAGCGGTGTCGTCCTCGACGCGCTGCGCCGGCTGTTCGAGGAGGGCGGCGCCCAGCACCGGGCACGCGGGCTGCTCGCCGGGTTCGGACCCGGCATCACCGCCGAGATGGCCGTGGGCCGCTGGCACCGCGCGGACGAGACGATGTGAGATGAGCGAAGAGACGATCACCGAAACGCTGCCCCCGGTCCGCGACTGGCCCGCGCTCGATCTGTCCGGCACGGACTTCGACCCGGTCCTGCGCAAGCTGATGGACGAGGGCCCGGTCACCCGCATCAAGCTGCCCAACGGCGACGGCTGGGCCTGGCTGGTCACCCGCTACGACGACACCCGGATGGTGACCAACGACCCGCGCTTCAGCCGTGAGGCCGTCATGGACCGGCAGGTCACCCGGCTCGCACCGCACTTCATCCCGGCCCGTGGCGCGGTCGGCTTCCTGGACCCGCCGGACCACACCCGGCTGCGCCGCAGCGTCGCCGCCGCGTTCACGGCGCGCGGGGTGGAGCGGGTGCGCGAGCGGTCCCGCCGCATGCTGGCGGAACTGGTCGACGAGATGCTCCAGGACGGCCCGCCCGCCGACCTCACGGCGGCCGTGCTCAGCCCGTTCCCCATCGCGGTGATCTGCGAGCTGATGGGCGTCCCGGCCGCCGACCGGCAGGACATGCACTCCTGGACCCAGCTGATCCTGTCCTCCTCGCACGGCGCCGAGGTCAGCGAGAAGGCCAAGCAGGAGATGAGCTCCTACTTCGCCGATCTGATCGGCGTACGCGAGGGCAGCAAGGGCGAGGACGTCGCGTCCCTGCTCGGCGCAGCCCTGGGCCGCGGCGAGATCACCCTGGAGGAAGGGGTGGGACTCGCGGTGCTCCTCCAGATCGGCGGCGAGGCGGTCACCAACAACAGCGGCCAGATGTTCTACGTCCTGCTGACCCGGCCCGACCTGGCCGACCGGCTGCGCGCCGAGCCGGAGATCCGCCCCCAGGCCATCGACGAACTGCTGCGCTGGATCCCCCACCGCAACGCGGTCGGCCTGTCGCGGATCGCCCTGGAGGACGTGGAGATCAAGGGCGTGACGATCCGGGCGGGCGACGCGATCTACGTGTCGTACCTGGCAGCGAACCGCGACCCCGACGTCTTCCCGGACCCGGAGACGATCGACTTCCTGCGCAGCCCCAACCCCCATGTGTCCTTCGGCTTCGGCCCCCACTACTGCCCGGGCGGCATGCTGGCCCGGCTGGAGTCGGAGCTCCTGGTCGACGCGCTCCTCGACGGCGTTCCGGGTCTGCGGCTCGCCGTACCCGCCGAAGAGGTGCCCTTCAGGAAGGGCGCGCTGATCCGCGGGCCCGAGGCCCTGCCCGTGACGTGGTGAGCGGGCGATGACGTCGACGGAAGGGCTGCTCGTACCACCCGGCCACGGCCGGGTGGTACAGGCGCCCGCCCAGCACGTCACCTTCAAGGTGACCGGCTCGCACTCGCGCATGGCCTCCACCTTCGAGGTGGTCGTGCCGCCGGGCTTCGACGTCGGCGCCCATGTGCACACCCGCAGCGAGGAGTTGTTCTACGTGCTCGAAGGCGAGCTGGACGTCCTCGCCTTCGAGCCGCGTGTCCGCACCCCCGACAACTGGCAGAAGTGGGAGTCCACTTCGGGCAACCGGGTGGTGCGCGCGACGCCGGGAACGGTGATCGTCGTACCCCCGGGGTGCCCGCACGCGTTCGCCAACCCGACGGGCGAACCCGCGAAGATGTTCTTCCAGGCGAGCCCGCCGCCGGATCACGAGCGGTACTTCGAGGAACTGCTGGAGATCCTGGGCAGCGGGGGCCCGCCGGACCACGCGGCGATCGCGGAGCTGCGGGCGCGGTACGACATCGAACAGCTGACGCCGCTCAGGCATCGTTAGCGGATGGGCGTGCCGGCCAGGGTGCGGGCGATGACCAGTCGCTGGATCTCGCTCGTGCCCTCGAAGATCGTGTAGATCGCGGCATCGCGGTGCATCCGCTCCACCGGGTACTCCCTGGTGTAGCCGTTGCCGCCCAGGATCTGGATCGCCTGGCCGGTGACCTTCTTGGCCGTCTCGCTCGCGAACAGCTTGGACATCGAGCCCTCGGCGGCGGTGAACGGCTTGCCGTTGACCGCCATCCAGGAGGCACGCCAGACGAGGAGCCGGGCGGCGTCGATGGAGGTGCGCATGTCGGCGAGCTGGAAGGCGACGCCCTGGTTGTCGATGATCGGGCGGCCGAACTGCTCACGGGTCTTCGCGTAGTCGAGGGCGACCTCGTACGCGGCCCGGGCGGTACCGACCGCCATGGCGCCGACGGCCGGTCGCGAAGCCTCGAACGTGGCCATCGCCGCGTTCTTCACACGCTCTCCGCCCTGCTTGGCCTTCTCCCTGGCCCGGGCCAGCCGCTCGTCCAGCTTCTCCTTGCCGCCGAGCAGGCAGGAGCCTGGAACGCGCACGTTGTCGAGGACGACCTCGGCGGTGTGCGAGGCGCGGATGCCGTGCTTCTTGAACTTCTGCCCCTGGGCCAGACCCGGTGTGCCCGCCGGGACGATGAAGGACGCGTGCCCCTTGGAGCCGAGCTCCGGGTCGACCACCGCGACCACGACATGGACGTTGGCGATGCCGCCGTTGGTCGCCCAGGTCTTGGTGCCGTTGAGCACCCACTCGTCCTTGGCCTCGTCGTACACGGCCCGCGTCCGCATGGAGGCCACGTCGGAGCCGGCGTCGGGCTCGGAGGAGCAGAAGGCGGCGACCTTGACATCGTTGACGTCGCCGTACATCTGGGGGATCCAGGTGCCGATCTGCTCCTCGGTGCCGTTGGCGAGGACGCCGACGGCGGCGAGGCCGGTGCCGACGATGGACAGGGCGATGCCCGCGTCGCCCCAGAAGAGCTCCTCCATCGCCATCGGTATGCCGAGGCCGGTGGGGTCGAAGTACTGCTGGGCGTAGAAGTCCAGGGAGTAGATGCCGACCTTGGCGGCCTCCTGGATGACCGGCCAGGGAGTCTCCTCACGCTCGTCCCATTCGGCGGCCGCGGGGCGGATCACATCGGCGGCGAAACCGTGCAGCCAGTCCCGGACCTCCTTCTGTTCGTCGTTGAGCTCCATGGTGAACTCGGCCATGTCGTCCCCTCCAGCGGCGGCACACGTGCATGTTACTTGCGGTAACACCATCCTGTTACCGGTGGGTAGTCGAAGTCAACTCCTACCGACCGGTCGGCACCCGTTCGATGTGCGGTGCATGCTTGGGTGTTAGTTTGCGCTGGCGTCATCGAATCAGCACGGGTGGGGAGAGCACATGGACACCACGCAGCGGACCGATCAGCAACGGTCCGCCGACCGCCGGCGGCGCGAGCTGCTGGAGGCCGCCGACCGGGTGGTGCTGCGCGACGGCCCGCAGGCCTCGATGAACGCGATCGCCGCGGAGGCGGGCATCACCAAGCCGATTCTGTATCGGCACTTCGGCGACAAGGGCGGACTTTACGCGGCCCTTGCCAAGCGGCACACGGACGCGTTGCTGGACTCACTGCGGGCGGCGCTCGACGCGCCGGCGGACCGGCGGGAGCGGGTCGAGGCGACGCTGGACACGTACCTCGCCGCGATCGAGCTGCGGCCTCAGGTGTACCGGTTTCTGATGCATCCGGCGGAGGGGAGCCAGCCGGGTGATCAGGGGTTCGATGTCGGCAAGCACAGTGCGCCGTTGTTGCGGCGGATGGGTGAGGAACTCGCGCAGGTCATCGAGGACCGGCTGGATCTCGGGCCGGGTGGGCAGCAGCTGGCGCGGGTGTGGGGGCATGGGATTGTCGGCATGATGCACGCCGCCGGGGATTGGTGGCTGGGGGAACGGCCCTGTTCTCGTGCGGAGTTGGTGCGGAGTCTGGCTGATCTGTTGTGGGGGCGGCTTGCGGCTGCGGGGGACAAGGTCGGCGGTCCGGGGTTCTGACCGTCGTGTCTCGGCTGGGGGCCGGTGGGGGTTGTTCGCGCCCACGCGGCGGAGCCGCATATCGACACAGCCCCGCGCCCCTAAAAACCTACTCAGCTCGGCGCCATGAAGCCCGGGCCACCTGGCGCATCAGTTTGCGGTGGCGCCAGCCCTTGAGATGGTCCGCGTAGATGCGGCCCTCCACGTGGTCGCACTCGTGTTGCAGGCAGCGGGCGAAGAAGCCCGTGCCGTGGACGGTGACCGGGTCTCCGGTCACCGTGAAGCCCTCGACCACCGCGTGGTCGTAACGTTCCGTGCCCGCTTCCAGGCCCGGCAGGGACAGACAGCCCTCCGGGCCGCGGATCACCACTCCGTCCGACTCGACCAGGCGCGGATTGACCACATGGCCCAGGTGGCGGACGTCCTCGTCGTCCGGGCAGTCGTAGACGAAGACCCGCAGCGACTCGCCGACCTGGTTGGCGGCCAGGCCGACGCCCTGGGCGGCGTACATGGTCGCGAACAAATCCTCGACGAGCCGGGCCAGTTCGGGGCCGAAGTCGGTGACCTCCGCGCAGGGCGTGTGCAAGAGCGGGTCGCCGTGCAGCGTGAGGGGTCTCACGCGGCCGTGGGCGCCGGGGATGGGGCTGAGTCGCATGGCGGCAAGAGTAAGGTCCTTGTCGGTCCGCGCCTCCCACACGAGTTCGCCACAGTGCCGCGGTTCGGGAGTGCTAATGGATCTCGATAGGCTGAGGTCCACACCACGTGGCCGTCAGGCTTCAAGGCGCGGCGCGTACGCAAGGAGGATCGAGAACTGATGGCAGGCAACTCGGACCCGCTCTCGCCGCGGGCCAAGCTGGCCGTGACCGCGGGCAAGGCGGTCGCAGCGGCATCCCGCGCCGCAGGGCGCGGCAGCGGTTCGGTGATCGGCGGCCGGGTGGCGCTCAAGCTCGACCCCGACCTCCTCGCCCGGCTCGCGCAGAACCTGGACGTGATCCTGGTCTCGGCGACGAACGGCAAGACCACCACCACCCGGCTCATCGCCGAGGCCCTGCGGGCGGCCGGGCCGGTCGTCTCCAACGCCCTCGGCGCCAACATGCCGGCCGGCATCACCTCGGCGCTCGCGGGCAGCTCGGAGGCGCGGTACGGCGTGATCGAGGTCGACGAGAAGTACCTGGCCGGAGTCGCCCGGGACACCGCACCGAAGTGCATCGCGCTGCTGAACCTCTCCCGCGACCAGCTCGACCGTGCCGCCGAGACCCGGATGCTCGCCGAGAACTGGCGGGAGGGACTCGCGGGTTCCAAGGCCGTGGTCGTGGCCAACTGCGACGACCCGCTGGTGGTGTGGGCGGCGTCCTCCTCCCCCAATGTGATCTGGGTCGCCGCCGGGCAGATGTGGAAGGACGACGCCTGGTCCTGCCCGTCGTGCGGTGGCGTGATGCAGCGCCCGGGCGACGACTGGTTCTGCGGTGAGTGCGGCTTCCGCCGTCCGACGCCGAGCTGGGCGCTGTCCGGCGACCACGTGCTCGACCCGCACGGCTCGGCCTGGCCGATCCACCTCCAGCTGCCCGGCCGCGCCAACAAGGCCAACGCCGCCTCCTCGGCCGCCGTCGCCGCCGTGTTCGGGGTGCCGCCGCAGGTCGCGCTGGAGCGCATGTACCAGGTGCAGGCGGTGGCCGGGCGGTACGACATCGTCCAGTTCCAGGGCCGTGACCTCCGGCTGCTGCTCGCGAAGAACCCGGCCGGCTGGCTGGAGACCTTCTCGCTGATCGACCCGCCGCCGACCCCGGTGATCCTCTCCGTGAACGCGCGCGGCGCCGACGGCACCGACACCTCCTGGCTGTGGGACGTCGACTACACGCGCCTGACCGGTCACCCGATCTGCGTCGTGGGCGACCGGCGGCTGGACCTCGCGGTGCGGCTGGAGGTCGCGGACCAGCACTTCCAGGTCTACGAGAACCTCGACCAGGCCGTGGCGGCGTGCCCGCCGGGCCGGATCGAGGTCATCGCCAACTACACGGCGTTCCAGGACCTGCGCCGCCGCGTCGGCAACTGAGCACGAGACGTCAGGGGACTTTTGTGAGCGACAACCAACTGCGGGTCGTCTGGATCTATCCCGACCTGCTCAGCACCTACGGCGACCAGGGCAACGTGCTCGTCGTGCAGCGCCGGGCCCAGCAGCGCGGCCTGGACGTGGCCCGGCTGGACGTGCGCAGCGACCAGCCGATCCCGACCTCCGGCGACATCTACCTGATCGGCGGCGGCGAGGACCGTCCGCAGCGGCTCGCGGCCGAGCGGCTGCGCCGGGACGGCGGTCTGCAGCGGGCCGTGGAGAACGGCGCCATCGTGTTCTCCGTTTGCGCCGGCTACCAGATCCTCGGCCACGAGTTCATCAACGACCTGGGCCAGCGCGAGCCCGGCCTCGGGCTGCTGGACGTGGTGTCGGTGCGCGGCGAGGGCGAGCGGTGCGTCGGTGACGTGCTCGGCGACATCGACCCGCGCCTCGGCCTGCCACCGCTGACCGGCTTCGAGAACCACCAGGGCGTGACCCACCTGGGCCCCACCGCCCGCCCGCTCGCCCAGGTGCGCTTCGGCAACGGCAACGGCACGGGCGACGGCACGGAGGGCGCGTACAACGACACCGTCTTCGGCACGTACATGCACGGCCCCGTGCTCGCGCGCAACCCGCTGATCGCGGATCTGCTGCTGAAGCTGGCGCTCGACGTCAACGCGCTGCCGCCGACCGACGACCGCTGGTACGAGGCACTGCGCGACGAGCGCATCGCGGCTGCTCAGCAGCCTGCGTAGGCACTGCGTCGCAGCCTGCCCGAGGTACGCGTCAACCTGCTGGTCAACAGCCCGTCTGACGGCACATCCGCACAGGTGAGCGGGGTAGTCCAGCAGGCGGACGCGCGGTTCGGTCCCGCCCCTTCCTGACGCTAGGGTGGCGGGAATTCGAGCCGGACAACGTGGTCCGGTCCCCGGCCCACGTTGAGAAGGTATTTCGGGCTATGCGTATTGGTGTCCTCACGTCCGGCGGCGACTGCCCCGGCCTGAACGCCGTGATCCGGTCCGTCGTACACCGCGCCGTCGTGGACCACGGCGACGAGGTCATCGGCTTCCGGGACGGCTGGAAGGGCCTCCTGGAGTGCGACTACCTCAAGCTCGACCTCGACGCGGTGGGTGGCATCCTCGCCCGCGGCGGCACGATTCTCGGGTCCTCCCGGGTCCAGCCCTCCCATCTGCGGGACGGTGTGGAGCGGGCCAAGGGCCATGTCGAGGAACTCGGCCTCGACGCGATCATCCCCATCGGCGGTGAGGGCACCCTCAAGGCCGCCCGGCTGATGTCCGACAGCGGCCTGCCCGTCGTCGGTGTGCCGAAGACCATCGACAACGACATCGCGGTCACGGACGTCACCTTCGGCTTCGACACGGCCGTCGGGGTGGCGACCGAGGCCCTGGACCGGCTGAAGACCACCGCGGAGTCCCACCAGCGGGTTCTGGTGGTCGAGGTCATGGGGCGGCACACCGGGTGGATCGCGCTGCACTCCGGCATGGCGGCCGGCGCGCACGCCATCGTCGTCCCGGAACGTCCCTTCGACATAGAGGAACTGACCCGGCGGGTCGGCGAGCGGTTCGAGGCCGGCAAGCGCTTCGCGATCGTGGTGGCGGCGGAGGGGGCGAAGCCCCGGGCCGGGACCATGGAGTTCGACGAGGGCGGCAAGGACATCTACGGGCACGAGCGGTTCGCCGGGATCGCGCGGCAGCTGTCCGTGGAGCTGGAGGGGCGGCTGGGGAAGGAAGCCCGGCCCGTCATTCTCGGGCATGTCCAGCGGGGTGGTACGCCTACCGCCTACGACCGGGTGCTGGCCACGCGGTTCGGGTGGCATGCGGTGGAGGCCGTGCATCGCGGGGAGTTCGGGCAGATGACCGCGCTGCGGGGCACCGACATAGTGATGGTGTCGCTGGCCGAGGCCGTGAAGACGCTGAAGACCGTGCCGGATGAGCGGTATGCCGAGGCGGAGACTGTTCTCTGAGGCTGAGCTCCGCCCCCGGTCGTAGCCGCGACCGGGGGCGGTTCTACTCTTGTGGGCGGACAGATTGCTGCACACCCCCACGAAACAGGAGCCGGCGGAATGGATCACAGCGGGCACGGCATGACCATGGATCTGCCGCCGTTCACGCTGGGGCGAGGGCTGGAGTGGTCGGCCGACCCGTTCTTTCTCGTCGCCTGCCTGGTCGGTCTGGGGCTGTACGGCTGGGGTGTCGTGCGGCTGGTGCGGCGCGGGGACAAGTGGCCCGTGGGGCGGACGGTCGCCTTCGTCATCGGTGTGCTGACCATCGCTCTCATGATGTGCACCCGGCTGAACGACTACGGCATGGTCATGTTCAGCGTGCACATGGTGCAGCACATGGTGATCAGCATGGTGTCGCCGATCCTCGTCCTGCTCGGCGCCCCGATCACACTGGCCCTGCGCGCACTGCCGACGGCGGGCCGCGGGCGCAAGGGCCCCCGCGAGCTGCTGCTGATGTTCCTGCACAGCCGGTACATGCGGATCATCACGCACCCGGCGTTCACGATCCCGCTGTTCATCGCGAGCCTGTACGGGCTGTACTTCACGCCGCTCTTCGACACCCTGATGGGCTCCAAGCCTGGGCACATCGGGATGATGGTGCACTTCTTCGCCGTCGGTCTGGTCTTCTTCTGGCCGATCATGGGCGTGGACCCGGGGCCGCACCGCCCCGGCTACCTGATGCGGATGCTGGAGCTGTTCGCGGGCATGCCGTTCCACGCGTTCTTCGGTATCGCGCTGATGATGGCGTCCGAGCCGATGGTCGGGACATTCAAGAACCCGCCGGCCTCGCTCGGCATCGAGGCGCTCTCCGACCAGAACGCCGCGGGCGGCATCGCCTGGGCGTTCAGCGAGATCCCGTCCGTGCTGGTGCTGATCGCCCTGCTGTTCCAGTGGTACGCCTCCGACCAGCGCCAGGCCCGGCGCAAGGACCGGGCCGCAGACCGCGACGGGGACAAGGAGCTGGAGGCGTACAACGCCTATCTGGCCTCGTTGAACGCGCAGGGGCGCTGAAGCCGGCTCTCGCAAGGACCGTGCGCGCCGGGCATCCGCCAGGCACCATGGAGGCATCGGACCACGAGGAGGGTGTTGCGATGCCCGGTTCCACGAACGGTTCAAACTCGACCAAGACCATGGGAGTGCTCACACTCGGTGGCCTCGTCATGGTGACGGCCTACACGGTGGCGCTCGGAAGCAACGGCTGGCTGTGGTTCGGCTGGGTCGTCCTGGGACTGATCACCCTCGGGCTGGTGGTGACCGCTCGCAGCACCTGACGGCTCACTCCCGGGTCAGCCGGCCTCCCGAGTGCACGCCCGGCTGGTACTTCGGGATCCGGACGGTGATCTTCATGCCCGCGCCCGGAGCGGTCTCGATCACGAGTCCGTAGTCGTCGCCGTAGACCTGGCGGAGCCGGTCGTCGACGTTGGAGAGCCCTATGCCGCCCGAGGGGCTGACCTCGCGGGCGAGGATGCGGCGCAGCAGGTCGGGGTCCATGCCGGCGCCGTCGTCCTCGATGACGACGAGCGCCTCGGCGCCCGCGTCCTGGGCGGTGATCTGGATGCGGCATTTGTCAGCTTTGCCCTCCAGGCCGTGCTTCACGGCGTTCTCCACGAGCGGCTGGAGGCAGAGGAAGGGCAGGGCGACGGGCAGCACCTCCGGGGCGATCTGGAGGGTGACGGAGAGGCGGTCGCCGAAGCGTGCCCGTACGAGCGCCAGATAGTGGTCGATGGCGTGGAGTTCGTCGGCGAGGGCGGTGAAGTCGCCGTGCCTGCGGAACGAGTAGCGGGTGAAGTCGGCGAATTCCAGGAGCAGTTCGCGGGCGCGCTCGGGGTCGGTGCGGACGAACGAGGCGATCACCGCGAGCGAGTTGAAGATGAAGTGCGGGGAGATCTGGGCCCGCAGCGCCTTGATCTCGGCCTCGATGAGACGGGTGCGGGACTGGTCCAGGTCGGCCAGCTCCAGCTGGACGGACACCCAGCGGGCCACCTCGCCGGCCGCCCGGACCAGGACCGCCGACTCACGGGGCGCGCAGGCGACGAGGGCGCCGTGCACCCGGTCGTCGACGGTGAACGGGGCGACGACCGCCCAGCGCACCGAGCAGTCGAGGATGTCGCAGGTGAGCCGGAAGGCCTCGCCCCGGCCGGTGTCCAGGGCACCCCCGAGGCGTTCCATGATCTGGTCGCGGTGGTGGGCGCCGTCGCCGTCCCAGACCAGGACCTGCTCGCGGTCCGTGAGGCAGAGGGCGTCCGTGCCGAGCAGGGAGCGCAGTTTGCGGGCGGACTTGCGGGCGGTCTCCTCGGTCAGTCCGGCCCGCAGCGGGGGTGCGGCGAGGGAGGCGGTGTGCAGGGTCTCGAAGGTGGCGTGCTCGACGGGGGTGCCGAGGCCGCCGAGGCTCTTGGCCCCCCGTGCGGTGCGACGGCCCAGCCACACCCCGGCGGCCAGCACCGGGAGCACGGCGACGCACAGCCCGGCCAGGAATCCGCTCATGGCGTCTTCACCTCCGTGCGCAGTTCCTCGGGCAGGTGGAAGCGTGCCAGGACGGCCGCCGTGCCCGGGGGCACCCGGCCGGGGGTGGCCAGGGAGACCAGGATCATGGTGAGGAAGCTCAGCGGTACCGACCACAGGGCGGGCCAGGCGAGCAGGGCGTGCAGCGCGCCCCGGCCCGGGTAGCCCGCCATGGTCGCGGCGACGGCGAGCAGGGCGGAGCCGCCGCCGACCAGCATCCCGGCGGCGGCGCCCGGCGGGGTCAGCCGCCGCCACCAGATGCCGAGGACGAGCAGCGGGCAGAACGAGGAGGCGGACACCGCGAAGGCGAGCCCGACGGCGTCGGCGACCGGGAGCCCGCCGACGAGGACGCTCGCCGCGAGGGGCACGGCCATGGCGAGGACCGTGCCGAGCCGGAAGTGCCGTACGCCCCGGGACGGCAGGACGTCCTGGGTGAGGACCCCCGCGACCGCCATGGTCAGCCCCGAGGCCGTGGACAGGAAGGCGGCGAAGGCACCGCCCGCCACCAGCGCGCCCAGCAGGTCGCCGCCCACTCCCCCGATCATGCGGTCGGGCAGCAGCAGGACGGCGGCGTCCGGGTCTCCGGTGAGGGTGAGTTCGGGGGCGTAGAGCCGGCCGAGTGCTCCGTAGACGGGGGGCAGGAGGTAGAAGGCGCCGATCAGGCCGAGGACCACGACGGTGGTGCGGCGGGCGGCGACGCCGTGCGGGCTGGTGTAGAAGCGGACCACGACGTGCGGCAGGCCCATGGTGCCGAGGAACGTGGCGAGGATCAGCCCGTACGTGGCGTACAGCGGGCGTTCCTCGCGGCCCTCGTCCTGGGAGGGCGACAGGTCGCCGCCGCCGCTGCGCTCGGCCGCGGGGACGGTCGTCCCCGCGGCGAAGGTGAGCCGGGTGCCGTGTTCGATGTGGTGGGTACCGGCGGGGATTTCGAGGCGGGTGCCGGTGTGCGCCCGGCCGTCCACGGTGCCGGTCACCGTGACGGCCAGCGGCCGGTCGAGCGTGAGGGCGATGCTGTCGTCCACGCGGACCACGCGCTGCTCGCGGAAGGTGGCCGGTTCGTCGAAGGCGTGGCGCGGGGCTCCGTCGTTCTGCCAGGCGAGGACCAGGAAGAGAGCGGGGACGAGCAGAGCCGTGAGCTTCAGCCAGTACTGGAAGGCCTGCACGAAGGTGATGCTGCGCATGCCGCCGGCCGCGACGGTGGCGGTCACGACGACGGCGACGATCACTCCGCCGAGCCAGTCGGGCGCCCCGGTCAGCACGGTCAGGGTCAGTCCGGCGCCCTGGAGCTGGGGCAGCAGATAGAGCCAGCCGACGCCGACGACGAAGGCACCGGCCAGCCGCCGTACCGCCTGGGAGGCGAGGCGGGCCTCGGCGAAGTCGGGGAGGGTATAGGCGCCGGAGCGGCGCAGCGGGGCGGCGACGAAGAGCAGCAGGACCAGATAGCCGGCGGTGTAGCCGACCGGGTACCAGAGCATCTCGGGGCCCTGGACCAGGACGAGTCCCGCTATGCCGAGGAAGGAGGCGGCGGAGAGGTACTCGCCGCTGATGGCGGTCGCGTTGAGGCGGGGGCCGACGGTGCGGGAGGCGACGTAGAAGTCGGAGGTGGTGCGGGAGATGCGCAGGCCGAAGGCGCCGACCAGGACCGTCGCGACGACGACCAGGGCGACGGCGGGTATGGCGTAGCTGGAGTTCATGAGTGCGGCTTCAGCGGTCTTCGACGAGGCGTACGAAGTCGCGTTCGTTGCGCTCGGCGCGGCGGACGTACCAGCGGGCGAGCAGGACGAGCGGGGCGTAGAGGCCGAAGCCGAGGACGGCCCATTCGAGGCGGCCGGTGCCGGGTGTCGCGGCGAACAGCAGCGGCAGCGGGCCGACGAGCAGCCCGAGGATGGCGAACACGGTGAGGGCGGCGCGCAGCTGGGTGCGCATCAGGGAGCGGACGTAGGTGTGGCCGAGGGTGGTCTGTTCGTCGATCTCGGTGCGCGGGCGGTAGTAGCCGGAGGCCCGGCCTGTGCGGCGGGGCGGGGCGGTAACGACGACGCGGCGTTCGGTGTGGTCCTGGGGCACTGTCACGGCCTCCTCATGAGCAGGTCGCGCAGTTCGCGGGTGTGGCGCCGGCTGACCTGGAGCTCCTCGGAGCCTACGAGGACGCTGACGGTGCCCGCGTCCAGGCGGAGTTCGCCGATGTGGCGCAGGGCGACGAGGTGGCGGCGGTGGATGCGGACGAAGCCCCGGGAGCGCCAGCGCTCCTCCAGGGTGGACAGCGGGATGCGGACCAGATGGCTGCCCTTGCCGGTGTGCAGCCGGGCGTAGTCGCCCTGGGCCTCGACATGGGTGATGTCGTCCACGGCGACGAAACGGGTCACGCCGCCGAGCTCGACGGGCAGGTGGTCGGGGTCGGGTTCGTGCACGGGTATGTGCGGGGCGGCGCCGCGCAGCTCGGCGGCGCGCCGGACGGCCTCGGCGAGGCGTTCCTTGCGGACGGGCTTGAGGACGTAGTCGACGGCCTTGAGGTCGAAGGCCTGGACGGCGAAGTCCTCGTGGGCGGTGACGAACACGACGAGCGGGGGCCGGGCGAACCCGGTGAGCAGCCGGGCCAGGTCGAGGCCGTCGAGGCCGGGCATCTGGATGTCGAGGAAGACGACGTCTATCGCCTCGGGGCCGCCGGGGCCGGACTCCAGGGCGCGGTTGATGCGGCGCAGCGCCTCGGTCGCGTCGCCGGCGCCCTCCGCGCTGCCGACGCGGGGGTCCGCCTGCAGCAGGTAGAGCAGTTCCTCCAGCGAGGGGCGTTCGTCGTCGACAGCCAGGGCGCGCAGCATGAACCCGGAGTGTAGGGGCGATCCGTACGTCTGGTACATGTGCCGGGGGTGGGCGTTCCCGCTGGATACAGTGCCCGCATGAACAGCAGGTCCACGCCGTTCGACGAACTCGACCGGAAGATCATCACCGCGTTGATGGCGAACGCCAGGACGTCCTTCGCCGAGATCGGCACGGCGATCGGGCTGTCGGCCACGGCGGTCAAGCGGCGGGTCGACCGGCTGCGCGAAACGGGTGTGATCACCGGTTTCACGGCCACGGTGAAGCCGTCGGCGCTGGGCTGGCGCACGGAGGCCTACGTCGAGGTGTACTGCGAGGGCGCGGCCCCGCCGCGGCGGCTCGCGGAGGTCGTGCGCGACTACCCGGAGATCACCGCGGCGATGACCGTGACCGGCGGCGCGGACGCGCTGCTGCATGTGCGGGCGCGGGACGTGGAGCACTTCGAGGAGGTGCTGGAGCGGATCCGCCAGGAGCCGTTCATCCGGAAGACGATCAGCGTGATGGTGCTGTCGCATCTGCTCCCGGAGAGTCCGGAGGCGGGGGCCAGCCATCCCGCGCCGGAATAGCGCCGGAGACCGCGCATCAGGCGTGCGCCGACCGGTCTCAAGACGCAGCGTTCCTGCGTGAAGACGCAACTGATGTTGCTTGTGGACCGCCTCCGTCAGTTCCTACCTTGGTGTCAACCCTCAGTCACACACCGTTAGGAAGCGGAGGTACCCCTCTGTGCCCGACTCCCGTGTGCCGCGCCGGCGGCGCTACCTGGTCTGCGAACCCAGACACTTCGCCGTGCAGTACGCGATCAACCCCTGGATGCATCCCGACGAACCCGTCGACGTCCTGCGCGCCCTGGACCAATGGCAGGCGCTGGTCGACGCCTACCGCGCCCACGGCCACACCGTGGACACGGTGCAGCCGGTCCCCGGCCTGCCCGACATGGTCTTCGCGGCGAACTCGGCCGTAGTGGTCGAGGGCCGGGTGTTCGGCTCCCTCTTCAAGGCGCTGGAGCGCCGCCCGGAGTCCGTGCCGTACGAGGCCTGGTTCAAGGCGCAGGGCTACGAGGTCTACCACCCCGAGTCCGTGTGCGAGGGCGAGGGCGACCTGGTACCGGCCGGCCGCTGGGTCCTGGCCGGAACCGGGTTCCGCACCACCCGTGAGGCCCATCTCGAGGTACAGGAGTTCTTCGGGGTGCCGGTGATCAGCCTGACGCTGGTGAATCCGTACTTCTACCACCTGGACACGGCGTTGTTCGTCCTCGACGAGGAGAATGTCGCTTACTACCCCGAGGCGTTCTCGCCCGGCAGCCGGGAACTGCTCGCCCGGCTGTATCCGGACGCGGTACTCGCCACCCACGAGGACGCGATGGCGTTCGGGCTCAACTCCGTCTCCGACGGGCGCCACGTGTTCATCTCACCGGGGGCGACGGCCCTGGCCGGGCAGCTGGCCGACCGTGGCTACGTCCCCGTCCCCGTCGACCTGTCCGAGTTCCACAAGGCCGGTGGCGGCATCAAGTGCTGCACCCAGGAGATCCGGGAGATCCGCTCATGACCGCACCTGTCCGCACCCGTGGCTCGCAGGAGCTCATCCGCGCGGAGGAGCCGGTCCTCGCCCACAACTACCATCCGCTGCCCGTAGTCGTCTCCCGCGCCGAGGGCACCTGGGTGGAGGACGTGGAGGGGCGGCGCTACCTCGACCTGCTGGCCGGCTACTCGGCGCTCAACTTCGGCCACCGGCATCCGGCGCTGATCGAGGCGGCCCATCGCCAGCTCGACCGGCTGACCCTCACCTCGCGCGCCTTCCACAACGACCGGCTCGCCGAGTTCGCCGAGCGGCTGGCCGCGTTGACGGGCCTGGACATGGTGCTGCCCATGAACACCGGCGCGGAGGCGGTGGAGAGCGCGGTGAAGGTGGCCCGCAAGTGGGCCTACGACGTCAAGGGCGTGCCGGACGGCCGGGCGACGATCGTGGTCGCCGCGGACAACTTCCACGGCCGTACGACGACCATCGTCAGCTTCTCCACGGACGAGACGGCGCGGCAGGGCTTCGGCCCGTTCACGCCGGGCTTCCGGGTCGTGCCGTACAACGACCTGGCCGCGCTGGAGGCGGCGGTCGACGAGACGACGGCGGCGGTGCTGATCGAGCCGATCCAGGGCGAGGCGGGGGTGGTCATCCCCGACGACGGCTACCTGGCCGGCGTGCGCGAGCTGACGCGGCGACAGGGGTGCCTGTTCATCGCCGACGAGATCCAGTCCGGGCTCGGCCGTACCGGCGGCACGCTGGCGGTGGAGCACGAGTCGGTCGTGCCGGACGTGGTGCTGCTGGGGAAGGCGCTGGGCGGCGGCATCGTGCCGGTGTCGGCGGTGGTGGCGCGCCGTGAGGTCCTCGGGGTGCTGCGGCCGGGCGAGCACGGCTCGACCTTCGGCGGCAACCCGCTGGCGGCGGCGGTCGGCACGGCGGTGGTCGAACTGCTGGAGACGGGTGAGTTCCAGCGCCGCGCGGCGGAGCTGGGCGTGACCCTGCGGGACGGCCTGACCGAACTGGTCGGCAAGGGCGTCGTCGGGTTCCGCTCGCGCGGTCTGTGGGCGGGCGTCGACATCGACCCGGCCCTCGGCACCGGCCGCGAGGTCAGCGAACGCCTCATGCGGGAGGGAGTCCTGGTCAAGGACACCCACGGCTCCACGATCCGCCTCGCACCGCCGCTCACGATCACGGGCGAGGAGCTCACGGGAGCACTCGCGGCGCTGGCGAGGGTGCTGGGGTAAGGCAGCGCCGCAGCCGCCCCGACCGGACCCGCCCAAGCCGCCCCCGTACGCGGGAAGGGTGAAGATGGGGGCAAGAGGTGGTAGACCACTCTCAGCGACAGAGAGGTCGGCCGGTGGGCGCACACGAGGAGTACGGCGTTGCCCGGCGGCGGTTCGACGTGGCCGACGCCGTGCCCCTGCTGCTCGATCCGCAGGGCGTGGTGACGGGCTGGACCGATGACGCCCGGCGGCTGCTGGCGTACCCGGCTGCCGAGGCGGTCGGCAGGAAGCTGTCCGACCTGCTGGCCGCCGAGGACGCCGAGCGCGTGCCGGACCTGGTCGAGCGCTGCCGCAGGGACGGCGGCTGGGCGGGGCTGCTGACGGCCCGCCGCAAGAACGGGCAGCCGGTGCGGGTCATGGCCCGGATCACCTCGACCGAGGAGACGCACACCGGCTCGCGGTGGCTGGTGCTCCTGTCGGAGCTGGGCCAGGCCCCCGGCTGGGACATGAGCCGCACGGTGCTGGAACGGATGGTGTCCGACGCTCCCGTGGGCATCGCCATCGTCGACACCGATCTGCGGTTCGTGTGGTCCAACACCGCCCTGGAGCAGTTCGGCGGCGGACCGGCGTCCCGGCGGCTCGGGCTGCGCTTCGCTGACGTCCAGCCGGGCATGGACGCCCAGGCGGTCGAGGCGCAGATGCGGCACGTCCTGGAGACCGGCGAGTCGGTCGTCGGGTACGAGCACGTGGGCCAGGTGCGGTCGGCGCCGCTGCGCGAGACGGCGCACATGCTGTCGTTCACCCGGCTCGAGGACGACCGGGGCCACCCGCTGGGCGTGTACTACACGGTCGTCGACATGACCGAGCGGCACCGCGCGCGGCAGCGGCTGGCGCTCCTGGACCGGGCCGGCGAGACCATCGGCCGCAGCCTGGACCTCATGCGCACCGCGCAGGAGCTGGCCGACGTGGCCGTGCCGGGAGTGGCCGACTTCGTCACCGTGGATCTGCTGGAGACGGCACTGCGGGGCGCGGAGCTGGCTCCCGGCCCGCTCACGGACACGGAGCCGGTGGCACTGCGCCGCGCCGGCCAGCGGTCCGCGCAGGACGACCTCCCGCAGGGCGCCCTGGAGGTCGGCGACGTCGCGACCTACCTGGCCGGGTCGCCCCCGGTCCGCTGCCTGACCACGGGACGCTCGTGGCGCGCGGATCGGCTCGATCCGGTGACCCGGGAGTGGGCCACGGATCTCCCGGAGGGCCGCCGGACCGTCACCTTCCTGGAGCTGGACCTGTACAGCGTGATGACCGTGCCGATCCGGTCGCGGGGCACCACCCTGGGCGTCACCACCTTCTTCCGGCGCCACCGCCGGGAGCCCTTCGACGAGGAGGATCTGCATCTGGCCGAGGACCTCGTCGCCCGCGCGGCCGTCTGCCTGGACAACGCCCGGCGCTACACCCGCGAGCGTGACGCCGCCCTCGTGCTGCAGCGCAGTCTGCTCCCCCACCGGCTTCCGGAGCAGGACGCCGTCGAGGTTGCCGCGTGCTACCGGCCGGCCGACGAGCTGACCGGCCTGGGCGGCGACTGGTACGACCTCATCCCGCTGTCCGGCGGCCGCGTCGCGCTCGTCGTGGGTGAGGTGCCCGGGCACGGTATCGACGCCGCCGCGGCCATGGGGCAGCTGCGGACCGCCGTACGGACTCTGGCCGCTCTGGATCTGCCGCCCGAGGAGGTGCTGGCGCACCTCGACGACCTGGTGGCGCGGTCGGCGCGGGAGCAGGACGTCGAGCCGGGCGCGGCGGGCGCCGACGGCGTGCGCTCGTCCGTGGGCTCGGGGTGTCTGTATGTGGTCTACGACCCGGTCGACGGCGGCTGCACGATGGCGGCCGCGGGCCACCCGGCGCCGGCCGTGGTCGCGCCCGACCGCTCGGTCACCTTCGTCGATCTGCCGCAGGGGCCGCCGCTCGGCGTGGGCGGCCCGCCCTTCGAGGCGGTCGAGCTGTCCCTCACGGAGGGCAGCACGCTCGCCCTGCACACCGACGGGCTGCTGGCCCGGGGCGAGACCGCCTGGGCCGTCGACGCCGGCCGGGAGCGGCTGCGCAGGGCGCTGGAACAGGCGGGCCCGCTCGAGTCGCACTGCCTGACCGTGGTCGACGCCCTGGTCCCGGCGCGTCCGTACGACGACGTGGCCCTGCTGATGGCCCGGACGAAACGGCTCGGCACCGAGCAGGTCGCGGCCTGGGACCTGCCCTCCGATCCGGCCGTCGTCGCCGATGCCCGCCGCACGGCCACCCGGCAGCTGGCGCACTGGGGCCTGGACGAGCTGGTCTTCACCACGGAGCTGGTGGTGAGCGAGCTGGTCACCAATGCCATCCGGTATGCCACCGGCTCCATCCGGCTCCGGCTGATCCGGGAGCGCGCCCTCGTCTGCGAGGTCTTCGACGGCGGTGCCACAGCGCCCCATCTGCGCCATCCCCGTACGACGGACGAGGGCGGGCGCGGACTGCTGCTGGTCTCCCAGCTGACCCAGCGGTGGGGCACCCGGTTCGTCCCCGACGGGAAGATCATCTGGGCGGAGCAGTCGCTGGCGGACCTCACGGAGTGAGACCCGGACCGATTGCCGCATACCGTGGGAAACTGGTCTGATACCGGCAGTGGTGAGGCGGCAGCGATGACGGATACGGCAATCGATTACGAGGCCGTGTTCCAGGCCTTCCCGGGTGTGGTGGCCCTGCTCACGCCCGACCTGGTCTACGCGGACGTCAACGAGGAGTTCCTTCGGGTGGTCGGGCGCACGCGCGAGCAGGTCGTCGGCGGCGACCTCGACAACCTCTTCCCGGACAACCCGAACGACCCGCACGCCTCCGGCATGGCGAACCTGAAGGCCTCGCTGTACCGGGTCCTGGCCACCGGCGAACGGGACACCATGGCGCTCCAGCGCTACGACGTCGAGCCCCCGGACCGCCCGGGCCACTGGGAGGAGCGCTACTGGAGCCTGGTCAACGCGCCGCTGACCGGGCCGGACGGCAAAGTGGTGCTGCTGGTCCTGCGGGTCGAGGAGGTCACCGAGCTGATCCGCGCCCACGGCCGCCCGAGCGGGAGCCGGTCCCGGGCGCTGGAGGCCGAGCTGTACACCCGCGCCCGTGAGCTCCAGGAGCTCAACGACCGGCTGCGCCAGGCGCACTCCCGGGAGCGGGAGGTGGCCCTGGCCCTGCAGGAGGCGATGCTGCCCGACCGCCGCCAGGTCGGACACCACCACCGGGCCGCCGTCCGCTACCGGCCCGCCGTGGGCGCGCTCAACGTCTGCGGGGACTGGTACGACCTGGTCGACCTGGTCGGCGGCCACCGGGTCGGGGTGTCCGTGGGCGACGTGGTCGGGCACGGACTGGAGGCCGCCGGCGTCATGGGCCAGTTGCGCAGCGCGCTCAGCGCGGCCTCCCGGGTCGCCGGGGGCCCGGCCCAGGCGCTGGACGTGCTGGGGCGCTACGCGCACGTGGTCGGCGGCGCCGAGTCGGCAACCGCGGTGACGACATTCATCGACTTCGACCGGCACACCATCACCTACAGCAGTGCCGGCCATCTCCCGCCCGTACTGGTCCACGCCGACGGCCGTGCGGAGCTGCTCGACGGGGCCACGGACACCCCGCTCGACGCCCGCCCCGACCCGATCCCGAGACCCCAGGCGGACACCACGTACACGCCGGGCGCGACCCTCGTGCTCTACACCGACGGGCTGATCGAACGGCGCGGCGAGGACATCGACACCGGTCTGGGCCGCCTCGCCGACGCGCTGGCCCGGAACCGGGACCAGGACCCCGAGACCCTCGCCGACACCGTCCTGCTGGAACTGCTGCCGCCCGGCGGCGCCACCGACGACACCGCGCTGGTCATCGTGCGGCTGTGACCGGGTATGGCCTACAGCCGGTTCCGGCCGTGGTCGAGCAGCCTGACGCGGTCCACGTTCTGCCGGTCCTCGGTGTCGCCGCTGGGCTCGCCCGCGAACCACGCGTCGAGGATCTCCGTGAGCAGCGGCTCGGAGGTCAGCCGCAGGCTGAGCGCGAGGACGTTGGCGTCGTTCCAGCGGCGCGCCCCGTCGGCGGTGTAGGCGTCCGTGCACAGGGCGGCGCGTACGCCCGGCACCTTGTTCGCGGCGATCGAGGCGCCCGTGCCGGTCCAGCAGCACACCACGGCCTGGTCGGCCGTCCCGTCGGCGACCTCGCGGGCCGCGGCCTCCGAGCACACCGCCCACTGCGGGTCGCTCCCGGAGCGCAGGGCACCGTGCGGCCGCACCTCGTGCCCCCGGCCCTCCAGCGCGGCCACGAGGGCGCGGGCGACGGGCTCGTCCATGTCCGAGGAAACAGAGATCCGCATGCTCCGCAGACTACTCGCCGGGGCCGCAAGAACCACCGGTTGGCCAGGCACCCTTCACATCCCGGCCATGCCACACGATCGACTTGCCGATCACCCGAACGGACCAGCACGCTGGTCCCGCGGCCCTCCCCAGCCGCATGAGCACCACCGGACACCGCCACCCGACTGACTGACCGTCAGTCAATAGGTGAAGGATCGACGAGGTCCCGCCGCACAAGGTGCCCGGTGACTGCGCCTGCACCTACACTGGCACCCCACGACACGCCGGTTGACCTGCTGGAACGCGGCGGTTGAGTTCACCGCCAGAGTCGAGGAGCGCCCGCTTTGTTCTACTACCTGCTGAAATACGTACTGCTGGGCCCGCTGCTGCGACTGGTCTTCCGCCCTCGAATAGAGGGTCTGGAGCACGTGCCGTCGGAGGGCGCCGCCATCGTCGCCGGCAATCACCTGTCGTTCTCGGACCACTTCCTGATGCCCGCGATCCTCAAGCGGCGCATCACCTTCCTCGCGAAGGCCGAGTACTTCACGGGCCCGGGCCTCAAGGGCCGGCTGACGGCCTTCTTCTTCCGCAGCGCGGGGCAGATCCCGGTCGACCGCTCGGGCAAGGA
The DNA here is from genome assembly GCF_053643595.1 of Streptomyces sp. NPDC055506. NCBI lineage: Bacteria > Bacillati > Actinomycetota > Actinomycetes > Kitasatosporales > Streptomycetaceae > Streptomyces > Streptomyces sp. NPDC055506. The sequence continues at coordinate 45,895 of NZ_JBSHKH010000048.1, forward strand.
CGCCGGCCAGGCCGCGATCCGCGAGGGCCTCGGCGTGCTGAGCAAGGGCGAGTTGCTCGGCATCTACCCCGAGGGCACGCGCTCGCACGACGGCCGGCTCTACAAGGGCAAGGTCGGGGTCGCCGTGATGGCCCTCAAGGCAGGCGTCCCGATCATCCCCTGCGCGATGATCGGCACCTTCGAGGCCCAGCCGCCCGGCAAGGTCATCCCCAACATCCACCCCGTCGCGATCCGCTTCGGCGAGCCCCTCGATTTCTCCCGCTACGCCGGCATGGAGAACGAGAAGGCCATCCTGCGCGCCGTCACCGACGAGCTCATGTACGCGATCCTCTCCCTGTCCGGGCAGGAGTACGTCGACCAGTACGCGGCCGTCGTGAAGGCCGAGGAGGCGGCCGCCGCGAAGAAGCGGAAGTTGCCGCGCATGCCGCTCAGTTGAGGCCTCTGCTGTCGGCAGAACCGCAGCTGGCCCGGCCTCCGGCCGCCGTACGGTCGTGGCATGACACGTGCTGTGGTGATCGGAGCGACGGGACAGATCGGACGGGTGGCCGTGGAGGCGCTGGCCCGGGACGGTTGGGAGGTGACGGCCGTCTCGCGGAGCGGCGGCCGGCACCCCGGGTGGCCGGACGGCGTACAGGCCGTGCGGGCCGACCGGGAGGACGACGCGGCGCTGTCCGCGGCGGTCGGTGACGGCTGCGACGTCCTGGTGGACATGGTGGCGTTCGACGCCGGGCACGCACGGCAGTTGACGGGGCTGGCCGGGCGGGTCGGCTCGGCGGTGGTGATCTCCAGCGTGTCGGTGTACGAGGACGACCGGGGCCGCGGCTTCGACACACAGAGCGAGCCCGGGGGCTTTCCCGAGTATCCGGTGCCGCTGACGGAGGATCAGCGCACGGTGCCACCGGGCGACGCCTCGTACAGCACCCGGAAGGCGGCGCTGGAGCGCGAACTCCTCGCGGCGGGCGACCGGTTGCCGACCACGCTGCTGCGCGCGGGCGCCATCCACGGGGCGTACTGCCGGACCCCGCGCGAGCTGTACCTGGTGAAGCGCAACCTCGACGGCAGGCGGCGGCGCGTGCTCGCCTACGGCGGCGAGAGCCGGTTCCATCCGGCGAGCGCCCGCACGATCGCCGAGCTGATCCGGCTGGCCGCCGCCCGGCCGGGCGCCCGCGTCCTGAACGCCGTGGACCCGGACGCGCCGACGGTGGCCCGGATCGCGGCGGAGATCGACGCGGTGATGGGTGTGAAGACCGAGGACGTGCTCGTGGACGGTCCCCCGCCCGCGCCCGGTGTGGGCGACACGCCCTGGTCGGTGCCGATGCCCGTGGTGTGCGACATGTCGGCGGCGGAACGCGAGCTGGGCTACCGGCCGGTGGCGCGGTACGCGGACACCCTGCCGGAGACGGTCGCCTGGATCGAGGAACAACTCGCCGCGCGGGACTGGCGGGAGGCGTACCCGAAGATGGTCCAGGCGTACGGCGACCTCTTCGACTACGCGGCGGAGGACGCCTGGCTGGCGGAACGGGACGGCTGAGGGGGGCGGCCGGACGACCGCCCCCCGGCCGTGACTACGGCTTCGGTGTGGCGTGCGGGGCGCACGTCACGTCGGCGCGGTCCAGCTTCCCGGTGAGCAGGTAGGTGTCCACCCGCTCGTTGACGCACGGGTTGACGAGCCCGGCGACGCCGTGCGAACCGGCGCCCTTCTCGGTGATCAGGCGGGAGCCCTTGAACCGCTTGTGCAGTTCGACGGCGCCCTCGTACGGCGTGGCCGCGTCGCGCTCCGACTGGACGATGAGCACGCCGGGCAGGCCCTTGCCGCTCTTGACGTCCAGCGGCGTCCGCTGCTTGGCCGGCCAGGTGGCGCACGGCAGGTTCATCCAGGCATTGGCCCAGGTCATGAACGGGTGGTCCTTGTGCAGCCGGGTGTTGTCCCGGTCCCAGGTGCGCCAGCTGGTGGGCCACTTGGCGTCGGCGCACTCCACGGCCGTGTAGACGGCGTTGCCGTTCTCGGCGGAGGCGTTGCCCGCGGTGTCGGACAGGTCGGGGGCGGCGGCATCGATCAGCGCCTGGGTGTCTCCGGCGACGTACTTGCTGAAGACGGAGGCGACCGGGGCCCACGAGGAGTCGTAGTAGGGGGCGCTCTGGAAGAAGGAGATCAGCTCTGCCGGGCCGACAACCCCGCCGAGGGGGTTCTTCTTCGCCGTGGCGCGCAGCTCGAGCCACTTCTCCTGGACGGCGGCGCGGGTGGTGCCGAGATGATAGGTCGCGTCGTTCTTGGCGACCCAGTCCTGCCAGTCCTTCCAGCGGCCCTCGAAGGCGACGTCCTGGTCCAGGTTGGCCTGGTACCAGATCTTGTCCCGGGACGGGTTGACGACGCTGTCGACGACCATGCGGCGCACATGGCCCGGGAAGAGGGTGCCGTAGACGGCGCCGAGGTAGGTGCCGTAGGAGACGCCCAGGAAGTTGAGCTTCTTCTCGCCGAGGGCGGCGCGGATGACGTCGAGGTCGCGCGCGGTGTTCGGCGTGGTCATGTGCGGCAGCATCGCGCCGCTGCGGTCCTGGCAGCCCTCGGCGTACTCGCGGGCCAGCTTGCGCTGGGCGAGCTTGTCGGCCTCGGAGTCGGGCACCGGGTCCATCTTGGGTGCCTTGACGAACTCCTGCGGGTCCACGCAGGAGATGGGCGTCGACTTGCCGACGCCCCGCGGGTCGAAGCCCACGAAGTCGTAGGCCTTGGCGGCGTTGGCCCACACCGGGTTCTTGCTGGTGACCCGGGCGGGGAAGCGCAGTCCGGAGCCGCCGGGGCCGCCGGGGTTGTAGAGGAGCGCGCCCTGCCGCTCGGCCTTCGTGCCCGTGTTGCCGATGCGGTCGACGGCGAGCTTGATCTGCTTGCCGTGCGGCTTGGCGTAGTCGAGCGGCACGGTGACGTACCCGCACTGGATCGGCTTGGCCAGGTTCCAGTCGGCGGGGCAGTCCTGCCAGTCGATACCGGCCTTCGCGGCCCGGGCGGCGGCGACCGCGGCGCCGCGCGCCTCGCGGTCCTGGCCGTGGCGGGTGCCCGCGCCCGCGCTCGCGTTCGCCGAGGGCGCCGCGACGGCGCCGGCTATCAGCGTGGCCGTGACGAGTGCTCCGGCCGAACCGAGCGCCGTCACCCGCCTCTTCGGTCTCGTACCCCTCAAGGGGGACCTCCCCGTACATCGTTGCGATCAGTACGGGGATCCTCGCGGCTGTGAGGTTGCTGAGAACAGGGTCCGTCGCGCTTCTTTGCCAATCCGATAAACGGAGAAGGAAGTCTGTTCTACGGACGCCCAAGCGAGCGTCTACGCGAGGGACTTCAGCGCCTCGTCGAGCAGCCGCCGCAGTCTCAGCGCGTCCGGCGCCACGGCGGTCACCAGCGCCGCCGGTCCGGCGAGCGGCACGACCGAGGCCCCCTCCCCCAGCGCCCGCGCCGTCACCGGCTCTGCGGCGAACTCGGTTCGTACGACGACCAGTTGCCCGACCGCCCGGTGACCCGCGAGCACGGCGGGCCCGTCCCAGCCGCCCGGCGCGCCGGGGCCGCAGGCCAGCTCCTGGTCGAGCACGGCCCGCTCGGCGATCCGCACCGTCAGACGGCTCGTCAGCCGTCCGGGTTCCTCACCGACGCGCCCGAGCACCTGCTCCTCGCGCAGCACGAGCCGGGCCGTGGCGGCGAGTTCGACACGGGTCGTGACGTAGAGGTCGCTGCCCTGGGCGGAGATCAACTGCTCCGGAAGCCAGTGCAGTTCGGCACCGTCGGCGACATCGAGCCGTACGTCGTAGCGTGCCTCGCTCTTGGTCTGCCCCGGCAGCGCGATGGTGGCTGCGGCCGACCCGACCGACAGCCGGGCCCCCTCCTCCGCCCGAGCCTCCACGGTGAAGTGGTCGCCGCCCAGCGGCCCGCTCATCGCCCCGACGAGCATGACCCGCGCCTCGGGGCCACCGGCCCTGGTCCGCCGCAGCGCCAGGGGTCCGTCGCTCTCCAGCACGGGCAGGGAGGTCCCGTCCCGGCCGTCGTCCCGGGCGACGATCCGCGCCACGGACCGCACCCCGGTACCGTGCACGCTCACACCGTCCACGCGGCGAGCTGAGCCCGGACCCACGCGGCGACGTCCGTCACCCCGGCCTCCCTCCGCAACGACTGGAAGACGACCGGCAGTTCGGCCCGCTGCGCCTTGGCGTCCGCCGCCATGCGCGCGAGGTCCGAGCCGACGTACGGTGCGAGGTCGGTCTTGTTGACCACGAGCAGGTCGGCGGTGGTCACGCCCGGCCCGCCCTTGCGCGGGATGTCATCGCCCCCGGCCACGTCGATCACGAAGATCTGCGCGTCGACGAGCCCCCTGGAGAAGGTCGCGGTGAGGTTGTCCCCGCCGGACTCCACGAGGACCAGGTCGAGGGGCCCGACGGCGTCCTCCAGGTCCTCCACCGCTTCCAGGTTGGCGGAGATGTCGTCCCGGATCGCGGTGTGCGGGCAGGCGCCCGTCTCCACGGCGGTGATCCGCTCGGGCGGCAGCACGGCCTCCCGGAGCAGGAACTCGGCGTCCTCCCGGGTGTAGATGTCGTTGGTGACGACCGCGAGGGACAGTTCGTCCCGCAACGCCCGGCAGAGCGCGGCGACGGTGGCGGTCTTGCCGGACCCGACGGGGCCGCCGAGGCCGATGCGGAGCGCTCTGCGGGTGCCGTCGGGACGGTGGGCGTCGGCGCTTACGGCTGTGGGGGCGTGGGGGTCGGGGTGGTCGAGGTGCATGTGCGGCTCCTGGTGGGGCGGGCCCGGGTCGGCGGTCGACTGGGTTCTGGGTGGCGGGCGCTGGTGTCGGGGTGCGGGTGAGTGGGGGCTGGTCGCGCAGTTCCCCCCGCCCCTAAAAAAAGGGGGGTGTTCCCGCTCGGCGTTGTCGGCAGACGGCTACGAGGCGAACAGGCGTACCGGCCAGCCCGCGTGCACCTCCGCTCCGATCTCCAGCAGGGGTGCCGAGCCCGCCGGCAACGCGTCGACTCCCTCGTCGACGACTCTCCGCGCCGCCTCCACCGCCCGGTCCACGACCCGGTCCAGCTCCGGCGCCAGCCGGGCCAGCACCCCCGTCGCGTCGAAGGGGTCCAGGCTGAGCAGCCGCACCGTCGCCGTGGCCGGGCCGCTCACGCTCTCGTACGCCGCGCAGTACGCCGCGTCGACGGGCCCCAGTCCGGCCGCCCGTGCCGTCAGTCCGAGCACCACCGGCTGATGGGCACCCTTGGGGAACTCCCGTGCCAGCGCGTCCAGTTCGGTGGACGGCCAGGTCGATCGGGCGGCTCGCATCAGCTGGCGCCCCAGCTTGCGCGCGGCGAGCCGCAGCGCGGGGGACGGCGTACGGGCGTCCGCGGCACGGTCCAGCGCCACGGGGTCGATCCCGAGCGCCGCGGCGGCGGAGAGCGCCGCGGCCACCGATCCGGCCGTGTGCAGGCGGCCCCGGCAGAAGTGCGCGAGGCTCGCCGCCCCCTTGATCCGCCCGGCCTTGACCGCGGCCTCGGCCCCGCCGGAGTGTGCGTGGCCACCGGCGGGGAAGCGGCCGTCGGCCAGGACGAGAAGCGCTGCTCGTGACATCAGGGCGTCCTCAGAACAGGAAGTAGCGCTGGGCCATGGGCAGTTCGGCGGCGGGCGCCGCCTCGACCAGTTCCCCGTCGATGTGCACCGCGAAGCTGTCGGGGTCGACCCGCACGTCCGGGCGCGCGTCGTTCTCCCGCATGTCGGCCTTGGTGACCCCGCGCGTCGACTCGATCGATACGAACCGCTTGCCGAGCTCCAGCCGGTCCGGCAGCCCGTCCTCGACGGCCAAGGGGGCCACGAAGTTCAGGGAGTTGGCGGCCGGCGCCCGGCCGATCGCCCCGTACATCGGGCGCGGCAGGACCGGCTGGGGCGTGGGGATCGAGGCGTTCGCGTCGCCCATCTGCGCGTAGGCGATCTGCCCGCCCTTGATGACGAGCTGCGGCTTGACGCCGAAGAACGCCGGCTCCCACAGCACCAGGTCGGCCAGCTTGCCGCTCTCGACCGAACCGATCTCCCGGGCCAGGCCCTGGGCGAGCGCGGGGTTGATCGTGTATTTGGCGACATAGCGACGGACCCGGCGGTTGTCGGCTCGTCCGTCCCCGGGCAGGGCACCCCGCCGCCGCTTCATCACGTGCGCGGTCTGCCAGGTCCGCATGACGACCTCGCCGACGCGCCCCATGGCCTGGGCGTCGGAGGAGATGATCGAGATCGCGCCCAGATCGTGCAGTACGTCCTCCGCCCCGATCGTGGACGGCCGGATCCGGGACTCGGCGAAGGCCAGGTCCTCCGGCACCGCCGGGTTGAGGTGGTGGCAGACCATCAGCATGTCGAGGTGTTCCTCGGCGGTGTTGACGGTGAACGGCCGGGTCGGATTGGTGGAGCTCGGCAGCACGTACGACTCGGAGACGACGGTCATGATGTCCGGCGCGTGCCCGCCGCCCGCGCCCTCGGTGTGGTACGCGTGGATGCCCCGCCCGGCGATCGCGGCGAGGGTGTCGCCGACGAAACCGGCCTCGTTGAGCGTGTCGGTGTGGATGGCGACCTGGATGCCGGTCCGCTCGGCGACGGTCAGCGAGGCGTCGATGACGGCCGGGGTCGAGCCCCAGTCCTCGTGCAGCTTCAGGCCGAGCGCGCCGCCGCGGATCTGCGACAGCATCGCCTCGTGCGAGACGGTGTTGCCCTTGCCGAGCAGGCCGATGTTGAGCGGATAGGCCTCCATCGCCTCCAGCATCCGGGCGAGATGCCAGGGGCCGGGGGTCACGGTGGTGGCCTTGGAGCCCTCGGCCGGGCCCGTACCGCCCCCGACGAGGGTCGTGATGCCCGAGGAGAGCGCCTCGTCGGCGATCTGCGGGCAGATGAAGTGGACGTGCGCGTCGATCGCGCCGGCCGTGAGGATCCGCCCGTTGCCGGCGATGATCTCGGTCTCCGGTCCGATGACCAGGTCCGGGTGGACACCGTCCATGGTGTCGGGGTTGCCGGCCTTGCCGATCCCGGTGATCCGCCCGTCGCGGATGCCGACGTCGGCCTTGACGATCCCCCAGTGGTCGATGATCACCGCGCCGGTGATCACGGTGTCCGGGGTGCCCTCCGCCCGCGTGGCACGGGCCTGGCCCATGGACTCGCGGATGACCTTGCCGCCACCGAACACGGCCTCGTCACCGGCGCGTCCGGGGCCGCCCGAGCGGTCCTCCTCGATCTCCACCAGCAGATCGGTGTCGGCGAGCCGGATCCGGTCGCCGGTCGTCGGGCCGAACAGGTCGGCGTACGCGGCACGCGAGATCTCAGGCATCGAGGGCACCTCCGGTCTCACCGCGCAGACCGGGCACGACACGGGCGCCGGTGAGCGGAACGAGTTCGACGTCGACGGGGATCCCGGGTTCGAAGCGCACGGCCGTGCCGGCGGCGACGTTCAGCCGCTTCCCGCGGGCCGCGGCGCGGTCGAACTCCAGGCCGGGGTTGGCCTCGGCGAAGTGGTAGTGGGAGCCGACCTGGACGGGCCGGTCGGCGGCGTTGAGGACGGTGAGGCGGGTGACCTCGCGGCCCTCGTTGTACGCAATCGGGTCCTCGGCGAAGAGGATCTCTCCGGGAATCACGGCGGCTCCCCGTCAGACGATCGGGTCGTGGACGGTGACGAGCTTGGTGCCGTCCGGGAAGGTGGCCTCGACCTGAACGTCGTGGATCATCTCCGGGATACCGTCCATGACGTCGTCCCGGGTGAGCAGCTTGCGTCCGGAGGACATCAGCTCGGCGACGGTACGGCCGTCGCGGGCGCCTTCGAGGATGTGCGAGGTGATGAGCGCGACCGCCTCGGGGTGGTTCAGCCTCAGCCCGCGGGCCCTGCGCTTCTCGGCCACGTCGGCCGCGACGTGGATCAGCAGTCTCTCTTGCTCGTGCGGGGTCAGTTGCACGTCCCACCTCACAGTCCTCGCTCCGGACCGTGCGGGGCCCGGCTGCCGCAGCCCCGGGGAAAAGCCCTGGTGGCGTGGCGGCAGGCTAGTTGGACCGGGTTTCGGGCACGTTAACCGTGCTGTGATCCTTCAGGCCTGCGCGACGCGCCAGGAAAGCTACGCCGGGTTGGCCCCCCGGTGCTCCGCCGCGATTCCGAACCGCCGGTGTTCGCGAGGAGCGGACGCGACCTCGCGGACCGTGGAGACGGCGCTGATCACCTGCTCCTCGGCGGGCTCCGCGAGCTCCTGGGCCTCTTCGAGTCGCCGCAGGTCATCGGCTGAGACGAGGGCGACGAGGGGCTTGCCGTGCCGGGTGACGACGACGCGCTCGCCGGCGTACACCACGCGGTTGATCAGGTCGGCGAGCTCAGCCCTGGCTTGCGTCACCGGAATCTCGTAGGCCATGCGCCCATCATAACGTGACGTACGTCCTGTACATTTTTTACAGAGGAAGCTGTCGCCGGAGACGGCTCTGCCCGCGAGGAGGGGTTCCCCATGACCCGACCGTCCGCCCGTCACGTGCTGCCCGAGTTCACCGAACGCACGAGTTCCGGGCAGCGGACCATGGACCCGTACTCGAAGCTGCTGGAGGAGCGGATCGTCTTCCTCGGGGCGCCGGTGGACGAGATCTCGGCGAACGACGTGATGGCCCAGTTCATGTACCTCGAGCACCAGGCCCCGGACCGCGACATCCAGCTCTACATAAACTCCCCCGGCGGCGCGTTCCACGCGATGTCGGCCCTCTACGACACGATGTGCTACGTCACGTGTGACGTGGAGACGGTCTGCCTGGGCCAGGCCGGGGCGGCCGCCACCGTGCTGCTGGCGGCGGGCACGCCGGGCAAGCGGTCCATGCTGCCGGACGCGCGTCTGGTGATCCATCAGCCCGCCCTGCCCGAGCCCGTCCAGGGGCAGGCCAGCGATCTGGCGATCCAGGCCGACGAGCTGATGCGGATCCGGACCCGTATGGAGGAGATGCTCGCGCGGCACTCCGGCCGCACCCGCGAGCAGGTGAGCGAGGACATCGAGCGGGACAAGGTCCTCACGGCCCAGGAGGCGGTGGATTACGGCCTGGTGGACCGGATCATCCCCAACCGCAAGGCCACCATGGCCGCGCCGACCGGAAGGTGAGCCGCCGGTGCTGCCGCCCGAACTCCCTCCACTGCCCGCCCTGACCCGGGCGGAGGCGGAGCTGATCGACCGTTACCTCGAGGTCGTGGACCTGCTCGGCCGGATCAATCCGGCGCTGCACGGCGACACCTACCGCGGACTGCGCGCCGCCCAGGCCCTGGTCGGCAAGGCGACCGCGCTGCGTGACGCACTGGCCCTGATGCACCAGCGGGGCGAGACGGAACTGCACGCCGACACACTGGCCCGGGCACTGCGGGTACTGGACGGCGAGCGCCGCACCGCCCGCGTCACCCTGCCCCCGGAGTCCGTCGGTTGACGCTGATCCGGCCGATCCGTCGGCCCGGACGCCCGTTCCGTCGACGTGGCGTCCGGACCTGAGTCGAAACGGGCCAAACGACGTACCGCTGTTCGGAGTAGACGGGAGACCAATTTTTGGACCGTCACGCTTGCGCGCGGCGAGGGGCGGAGGGGCGGAATGGGACATTCCATCGCTGGTCCGGCGGTGCGCGGGGTGGTGGACACCGCCTCGAACACAGACGTGTCCACCCGAACGGGTGAGTGGTGAGTAACAACACAAATCCCCGGTTCCGTTGGGATTTCATGACAACCATCAGTCAAGATCCCTGACTGACGACAAGCCCCCGCCACAGCGGCGGGGCGATCCGGGCGGACGCCGAGTCCTGCCGCCGCCTGGATGACCGGTCGACAGGAGTGGATCGGCAGGAGTGGAGGACCCAAGCACGACGGGTCGCCGGGACGGTCACGCCATGACCGGACCCGAGCAGCCCTTGGGGTGAAGCCGCGTCAGCGGCCGGGCAACTTCGCCAGCCCGAATCCGACAGGTCATCCTTCACAGGCGGCTGACGAAGGGTTGCGCATGACTGCGCTCAATCGTGTCCCGTCGCTCATGGCCCGGGCCGGTACGGCCTCGGCTCTGACCATCGCCGCCGTGGGCGGCTCGATCGTGGCCCCCGGCTTCGCCTCCGAGGCATCGGCAGCCACGCCGGCGACCAAGGCACTCCAGATAGCGGCCTCGAAGAAGGGATCGCCCTACAAGTACGGCGCCACCGGCCCGCACCGGTTCGACTGCTCGGGCCTCACGCTGTACTCGTTCAAGAAGGTCGGCAAGAAGCTGCCGCGCACGGCCGCCCAGCAGTACAACAAGACCCGCCACATCTCCGCCCAGAACCGCAAGGCGGGAGACCTGGTGTTCTTCCACTCGGGCCGGAACGTGTACCACGTCGGTATCTACGCGGGTAAGAACAAGCTCTGGCACGCCCCGAAGAGCGGGGACGTGGTGCGGCTGCAGAAGATCTGGACCAAGAGCGTCTGGTACGGGCGCGTGAAGTGATCCGCCCGGCGTGCGGCGGCGTCTGAGACGCGCCGCCGCCCCCCCGGGGCGGGTCACCGGGGCAAAAGGTTTACCCGGCCGGGCAGGGCGCGCCCCCAGCCCACCCCCCCCCCCGGCGGACCCCCCAACCGCCCCGGCTA